>JAGLYS010000126.1 GCA_023132105.1 Caldifarciminota bacterium | reverse complement strand
ACAATAAATTTTGAAATAGACAGCAAAAAAACACTAAAGTATATCGATTACAATATTACCGGGAATTTACATTTAGGGAAAAACGGGTGTCTCTCTGATTTTGATATCTTGAAAGGGGCTGTTACTATGAAATCACGAATTGGCGGTAGAAAAAAAATATTGAGTGTTGATCTATTCGCAGGGGCAGGCAATAGTGATATCCCGATGAATTACAGGTTCGATATGTCAGGCGATATGATGTCATATGCATTCGATGGAAAGCATATAAAAGCATATTCCGGTTTTTCAGGAAAATTATCTTTACTTTTTCCTTATGTAAGACCTTACATTTCTGCAGGATATCTTATGCATCCCACTGTAGATTGTGGAATTTATTACTCGGCAGGTATGCTCATTGATGCAAAGATCGCTTCAATAAATATTCCTATATTTTATAAATCTCCCGATATGAGTAAATTTGATTACAGGATTTTGTTTATATTCAAAGTTATGGATATTGATATTGGCAGTATTTCATTGTGAAAATTTTATATGCCTTCGATTCGTTCAAAAATTCTCTTCATTCCGGTGAACTTGGAAATATTGCCGTAAAATCATCAAGAGGAATAGATAAAAAAAATATATATAGATATGTTTCGATTGCCGATGGAGGAGAAGGGAGTTTAGATGCCATCGAACCTTTTATTAATGGAGAAAAAATTTATCTTGACACATTAGATGCGGAAGGGCTGGATATAAAAAGTTATTATATAATCGATAAAAACACAGCGTATATTGAAATGGCAAACACATCAGGTATAGAGAATTTGAATAAAAGAAGAACCCCAATACTTAAAAGAAACAGTTACGGAACGGGCATAGTAATTAAAAATGCGATTGAAAGAGGAATAAAGAACATTGTTTTATTTGTAGGGGGGACGGCAACATGTGATGGGGGGACAGGTATTATAGACGCGATATATGATCGGAGTAGAGAAAATAGTTTGAGAAATGTTTATAAATTCCCTGAGGAATTGAGGTATAAGGATGTTAAAATAACGATTGCAGTTGATGTATATAATATGTTATTGGGATCCATGGGAGCTTCCTATGTCTATGCCCCTCAGAAAGGAGCTAAGGAAAAAGATGTTATATTACTTGAGCAAAGGATGTCAAAACTGAGAGATCAAATATTTAGAAAATTCGGCATTGATGTTAATAGAGAGGGGGTAGGTGCAGGAGGTGGAGTTATAGCATCACTTATTCCCTATTTTAGAACAGAAATCGTTAGTGGTTTTGATTTTATATCTTCAATTGTAAATTTGAAAAAAGAGATATCGGAATCTGATATTATTATTACCGGCGAAGGAAAAGTTGATAATCAAAGTTTTATGGGGAAAACGGTAGGTAATATTGTTGAAATAACAGAGGGAAAAGGGAAATTACCTGTAATTATCTGTGGTTACAGTGAAATAGAAATGAAAAAATACCCGATTTTCACTATATGTAGATATAAAAGAGCTATATTCAGCAAGGATGAAGCGATAAATGCTTTTGCCGAGACAGTAATACTTTTTGTTCTATGGAGTAAAATATGCAGAGAGAATTGCTAATATCAATAAATAGGAATAAAGGAATGTATGGAAAAATCAAAGAATATTTAGATATTCCATTGAAGATTGTATTCCTTGATAATTTTCATCCAGAAATGGTTGAATGTATTGTTTGTTTCCAGTGGAACAAAATGATTGATGAAAAATACTTTAAAAACTTTACAAATATCAAATTTGTACATACCATTTTTGCAGGCGTAAACCATTTGCCAAAATGGTTGTTTAAAAAGGATGTTGAAATAATAACAGCAAGCGGTGCAATGTCTGATTATATCGCAGAACACGCATTGGCATTATTACTTGCCGGCATTAAAAATCTTAAAAATCAACATGAAGATATAAGAAATGGAATATTCAATCAGGGGTCATTAAACGGAACTCTTTTTAACAAAACTGTTGGGATATTAGGATACGGGAATATAGGTAAAGCATTATATAGGATTATAAAACCATTTGGTGTAAATATCATGGCAATTAAAAAATACTGGAGTGAAGAGGAAAGTCATGGTTTATATTTTACAGGAACACTTAATGATCTGGATAAAGTTTTTATTAATTCTGACTACATAATAATAACACTCCCGCTGACAACTTATACAAGAGGGATAATTGATAAGAATATTTTGAAACATTCGAAAAATAATTCCGTATTGGTAAATGTGGCAAGAGGAAAGATAATTGTAGAGAAAGATTTATACGAATTTTTAAATAAAAGAAATGATACCACTGCCTGCCTTGATGTATGGTGGCATTACCCCAATGATGGTAGTAATAGGTTTAAACAGGATTCCCCTTTTTATAATCTTAAAAACTGTATTTGCACGGCACATTCTGCTGCTCTATGTGAGAATTACGAAGAAAAATCAATACAATTTACTCTTGGCAATCTGAGTGATTATTATAAAACAGGCAGGATTAAAAATCGTATTATTAAAGGAGACTATATAATATAAGTGTACTTGACAATTATTCTTCAAAGATTATATTATCATTAAATTAATGATAATATAAAAAGCAATTTAATTGTTCTTTTAAATCAAGATTTCCATATTTGTCTATTAATGCAAATTAATGATGAGAAAGAGGCATTTAACAGTTGTAAGAATTCTTTCGATAAGATTAGGATTTGCTTTATTGTTCAGATACATAGATAAAAGATATACAGATGGCAGTTTGCCGGGAAAACATCAAAATACTTTTCCCACTACCTTATAAACAAATAGGAGGAGAATATGAAAGATCTAATCCCATTTGAACAACTCAAAGAGTTTTTAACGATACGAGATGAAATTGATAAAATGTTTGATAGGTATTTTGTAAAATCCAACGACCAAAAACAGTTGTCTGAAATTGCATGGATACCACCAATTGATGTTGAGGAAACAGATGAAGAGATAATCGTAAAGATTGAAATTCCTTCAATGAAAAAGGAGGATATTAAAATTTCAATCCAAAATGAGCATCTTATTGTCGAGGGTGATAAAAAACAGATGGAAGAGGAAATAAAAAGAACCTATCACAGAATCGAAAGACCTTTTGGTAAGTTTAAGAGAGTTGTTGCAATACCATATGAGGTTAAAGTGGACAATGTAAAAGCAATATATGTGGATGGATTACTGACAATTTGTATGACGAAATCCGAAGCAACAAAACCTGTAACTATTCCAATTAATATAAAATAATGTTAATGAGGATTATAACCCCATTAATTTCTATCGGGAGGTATAATGATGAATCAAAGAAAAGTATTAACTAATATTATAATTGTAATGCTTGTTTTTTCTATATTTACATTTGGGATTATATGTGGTTGGAGATTTTTCCCGAGAAAAGTTTCAGCCAATATTAGTGAATCGCTATCCAAACCGGTAATTTTGCCAGTATCATTTTCTTCAATAGCTGAAGCGACTCTTCCGGCGGTTATAAATATTATTACCGTAAAGACAGTTGTAGTGTCTGCTCCTTATATGATCCCGGATCCGTTTAAAGATTTTTTTGGGATAATACCTGAAGAGAAAGCCAGAAGGACAGGTATGGGTTCCGGGTTTTTTATTACGGAAGACGGGTATATCCTAACTAATAATCATGTTGTTTCAAATGCAGATTCAATAACAATAACATTACAGGATGGCAGTAAATATAGTGGAAAAGAGGTAAAAGTAATAGGAACCGATCCAAGAACAGATCTGGCATTATTAAAAATAGATAATAGAAAAACTAAATTCAAATATTTGGAATTCGGAAATTCGGATAATCTAAAAATTGGAGATTGGGTAATTGCGGAAGGGAATCCTTTTGGTCTTAACGGGACATTAACAGTCGGTGTCGTAAG
>JAGLYS010000125.1 GCA_023132105.1 Caldifarciminota bacterium | reverse complement strand
GCTTCACTTCGTTCGCAATGACATAGTCATTTTTATAAATCGTAAATTGTAAGAGCAGACCCTTGTGTCTACCCTAATCTCTTGTCTTTTCCCTGTCATCCTGAATTTATTTCAGGATCTTCTTCCCCCTCCCTTCTATTCCCTCCCTTGATGGGCATATCCTTACCCACATCTTTTTTAAGATTTAGCAGAATAATAATTTTATTATAATTCCAAGAAGAAAATAGCTTAAAATTCAGTTATTTTGATTTTTTACTTGACTTTTATGTTAAATGCAAGTATAATATACTTGCAATACATTGCAAAGGAGTATTTATGGCAGAAAAAAAAGACACTCTAATTCAAAGAAGGTTCAGGAAAATGGAAAGGATTGAAAGAAATCTTGATTTTATAAAAGGTTCTATTTCAAAGGTTTCAAGAGAGAACAAAGCAGCTGGTGAATTCTATCATCTTACTTATAAAGATGAAAAGCAAAAGACCCATACCAAATATATTCCTGCTGATTTAGTTAAAGAAGTAAAGAAAGGAATAAGGAAGATGGAACAGGTCAGGAAATTAATTAATGAAATCAGCATAATAAATATTGAACTATTAAAGAGGAGGTAACGATTAAAATGACTGCAAAAATGTCCAATAATAAAGAATTAAACTGGGTTGAAAAAGAATTTATGAATGTGGATATAGGGGACAAGAGACTTGGAAAGCGTCTAATCACTATTGTTAAGCACTTTGCAAATAATCCACAAGCACAAATACCACAAGCTATGGAGAGTTTTGGCAATGCAAAAGGCGCATATAGATTTTTTGACAATAAAAAAGTCACAGTTGATAAAATAATTAATCCTCATATTAATGAAACAGCAAAGCGAATAAAAGGGAATAATATCGTCCTTGCCATACAAGATACAACAATTTTGAACTATTCATCACACCTATCCGTTACAAATATAGGGCCTGTTGGCAATGATGTTAATCGTGGACTTGTGTTGCATCCCACATTAGCAGTTTTACTTAATAGTATACCATTGGGAATTATTGATTTCAACATTTGGGTTAGAAAAAAAGAGAAAAATGAAAAGGATCGTCATGAATTAGATATTAAAGAAAAAGAGAGTTATAAATGGTTAAACAGCTATTTAGAAACGGCAGAATTAGAAAAAGAGTTAGAAGGAGTACATTTTGTTAGTATTTGCGATAGAGAAGGAGACATATATGAGCTATTTAAAGAAGCAGAAAATGTAGAGAATAAGGAGAAAATGCCAGACATTTTAATTCGAGCGGCACAAAATCGAAGGGTTGAACATCCACAAAAGAAATTATGGGAATATATGGAATCACAAGAGATAGCTGGAAAGAAAAAGATATCAGTTCCTCGAAAGAAAGGAGTATTAGGAAGAAAAGCAACCATATCAATTCGTTATGCAAAGGTATATATTAAAGCACCAATAAGCAATAAGAATATAAAATCAACAGATTCTATTAAACTTTGGGCAGTATATGCAAAAGAAGAGAATCCGCCGGAAAAAGTTGAACCTATTTCCTGGATGTTGCTTACAACTATTCCGGTTAAAAATTTAGACCAGGCAATGGAAAAAATAGAGTGGTATATGCAACGATGGATTATAGAATTATTTTTTAAATTGTTAAAGAGTGGTTGTAGAGTAGAAAAGCGACAATTAAAAGATGGAAAACGCTTAAAAAATTGTATAGCAATAGATGCTATTATAGCATGGAGAGTGCTGTTTCTAACATACATAGGGAGAGCAATTCCTGATTTACCTGCATCAGTAATATTTGAAAAATACGAATGGGAAGCATTATATGCTTATGTAAATACTTATGTAAAGAAAAAGAAAAAGATACTCACAAAGGAACCATTATTAGGTGAATTGATAAAAATAATAGCGAAGTTAGGTGGATATTTAGATCGTAAAAGTGATGGACCTCCTGGAATGATGACAATATGGGAAGGATTAACAGCATTGCATTATATTACGGCGATGTGGAAAATATTTAATTCATCTGACTAAAACAAACAAAATATACTATTAATTTCTATATTATCAGTTTCTATATTAGTATTATTTATACTATTAGTTTTTATGTTGTTATCTTTTATATTATTTATTATTATTTTCATAATAAGTCTTATTTTTCTTTTATTCTTGTCTGAAATAATTATCTATACCAATATATTTAAGTAATAATAGTTTAAATAAATAATAAGTTGATTAATTATTATTAATACTTATATATTTCTAAAAGATATGGGTAAGGATATGCCCGTCGAGGGCGAGCAAAAAATAGGGGAAGATGAGATCCTGAAATAAATTCAGGATGAAAGGGAAGAAAGAGGGCGATGAAGTGAGAGAGGAATGACAGAGGGCAGAATAGGGGGCTGCCCCTACGATTCGTTCCCGTTGACTTTGACTTTCTCTCAATAGTAATGCTATTGGCTCTTGTAACTTTATACTTTTAACTAGTTATTATGTCCATACCTATCTGCCAAATTTTATTTTGATTCCTTGACACCTGTAATTTAATATAGTATTTTATGTAATGCGAAAATGGTTAAGAAGTAACTTGTTATTTAAGGTTTTATCTATAGTAATTGCACTGGTAATTTGGTTCAATGCAAAAACAGATCAATTTTCTTATTATACTGTTAAAGCCAGTATTAATATTGAAAATTTCCCTAAAGAATTCATATTAGTAAATTATTTACCCGGTAAAGTAGATGTAAAAATTTATGGTAAGATAAAAGATATAATATATGCCAGGTCTTTGATTAAACCGATAATCTTTATAAATGGTAAAACATTGATAAAGGGAGAAAACATTATTAGTATAGATAAATCCAATGTAAATATGTCAAGATATGATAAGGTTGAAGTTATTCAAATTATCCCCGGATATTTAAATATTAATATTGATAATAAAATTTCGAAAAATATAACCGTAATACCTTTTATTAAAGGTAATCCTAAGGAAGGATATATTCAGTCCGGAGAAATCGATGTAATACCCGAGGAAATTATGATAGAGGGACCTAAACAACTTGTAGAAAAGATGAATTATTTAAATACGGATATTATTGATATAACGGGAAGATACAAAAGTTATAATTCGTTTGTAAAGATCATAATTCCCGAATCAACAAATATACAACCGGAAACCGACTCAGTAAGAGTTAAAATCGATATATCAAGACTTGAAACAAGAAACATTAAGGGTGTCGTTATTTCTCATAAATCAGACAGATGGGATAATGTTAGAATCGATCCTAATACAATAAAATTGACACTCTCAGGTAGCAGTAATGATATAGATTCCCTTATAAATGCAGGGATCAGTGCTTATGTTATTGTTAATGTAATATCTCCAGGCTCCTATCTGTTGCCAGTTTTTATCGATTTACCTGAGAATATTTATAAACAGGCAATAGAACCTGAATTCGTTAAGGTTGAGGTAATAGATTGATAACACTTGGGATAGAATCATCGTGTGATGAAACATCTTGCGGGATACTTGAAGATTCCGGCAGGGTGTTATCAAATATAATTTTATCTCAAAAGGTACATTCTGATTTTGGTGGCGTCGTTCCTGAAATTGCATCAAGGGAACATAATAAATATATTTATAATATACTAAATGAATCACTGCTTAAAGCAAACATTAATTTATCTGATGTAGATTTAATCGGTGTGACAAATGGTCCCGGACTTATTGGTGCTCTAATGGTAGGTATTGCTTTCGCAAAGGGTTTATCATACTCAAATAATATTCCAATATGTGCGGTAAATCATCTCGAAGGTCATATATTAGTAAATTTTATAAGCGAGAATGTAGAATTACCCGCACTTGTTATGCTTGTAAGCGGAGGACATACGGAACTTGTATATATGAAAAAAATTGGTCATTATAAAGTTCTTGCAAAAACTATTGATGATGCGGCAGGAGAGCTATTTGATAAAGTAGCAAGAATCCTGGGACTTGGTTATCCAGGAGGGCCGGAAATAGAAAAAATTTCAATTACGGGAGATGAATATTATTTAAAATTGCCAATAGCGGTTAAGGGGAGAATGGATTTTAGTTTTTCCGGTTTAAAAACCTCGATTCTCTATCATTATAGAAATTTATCAAAGGAAGAGAAGGAGAGAAGAAAAGCTGATATTGCAGCTTCATTGCAAAAGTCAGTCGCTGACAATTTGATTGATAAAATAGGTATAACTGTGCAAAAGTATAATCCATTATCTCTT
>JAGLYS010000124.1 GCA_023132105.1 Caldifarciminota bacterium | reverse complement strand
AAATGTAAATGAATCGACAATCATACCTGTATAATCAATCAATTTCAACTCGAGACCGTCCGATAATATTAGGTTCGAATCCAATTCCGAATATACGACATTTGTTGTATCAATACCAGTAAAATGCGATACTAAATTATTCAGTGAAGGTACATTACCCAATATTCTTGCACCCCCTTCATCGATATTTAAACCACTAAGTGCTATTGTATCTGTTCCTATAATAATTCTCCACCCATTTAAATTACCCGCCCCGAGATTATATGATTTATACAAATCGGGGATTCCCGCTCCTATTTCATTATCAGGGGATGTGATATTGGAAGCATATCCTGCTAAAGCATTTTTAATTTGAACAGGACTCCATTCGGGATGGGATTGGAGCAAAAGAGCTGCGGCACCTGCTATCATTGCTGCGGCACCCGAAGTACCTTCGGATGTTAAATATATGGTATCAGGATCGATATCAACAGGGGTTCCCGTTGTATCGAAATATGTAAATGCCTTACTTGCAGCAACAACTACCTCCTGTCCTAATGTTGCGATGTCAGGTTTTATTCTTCCATCGGCAGTCGGTCCGGCAATACTTATCGCACTGTAATAATTATCATCAAAGTTTGTTGCTCCTACCGTTAATACGCTATCACCGTCGGAAGGGGCTATCATAATACTCGAAGTGCTTTTATTACCAATTGCCTGTACAACCAAAATGCCTTTAGAGGCAGCCATATCCGCAACCTTTGTTACAGGAGTACTATCACCATTCATTTCTCCCGAAGTGTACCAATCACTATACCCTACCGAACTTGAAATAATATCAACCCCGAGACTATCCGCCCATTCGCAAGCTGCAATCCAATTATCTTCTTCAATTGTATCTTCTACACCTACATCTTCTACTTTGGCAAGAATCAGTTTGGATGCAAATGCAGGTCCCTGATACATACCTCTAAGAAATCCGGCAATAATCGATAACATTGCCGTGCCATGCTCGACTGCAATTATTGAATCCTGAGCAGGATCATAAGCAACAATCGTATCATAATCCGCAGAAAGAAAATCCCGCTTGGCAATTATATTCTGAGTGATTGCTCTTAAACATTCATGGGTTGTTTCAAAACCCGAATCGAATATACCAATTCTAATACCTGCTCCCGTAAAACCCATCTGATGTATAGGAGGTATATTCAATTTCGTGATTTGATTTTCATTCATCGAATAATCATAATCCCAGTTTACATTTATAGCTTCACTAACCAAATTATCCTTGCTTTTATAATTCATTTTACCCCTTTTAACACTCATTTTTCTAACAGGTGAAATTTTGGCAATAAAATCCTTGTTTTGAAGATTATAAATGCTCTGATTCTCCGATTCAACACTCACGGCATTAAGCCACCTTGATTTTCTAATGACTTTAAATCCATTACTTTCGATTATATCTATATATTTTTGTGAGACATTTATATCACTATGGTCAAAGGGTTTGTATGAGTTTATCTTTTCCCTTCGCCAGATTAAATGACTGTCCGAATACCGGTATATTTCAGATAGCTTTTCAACTATTTCAAAATTACTATTAATATTTTTATCCTTGAAATATACCCAATATCGGTCA
>JAGLYS010000123.1 GCA_023132105.1 Caldifarciminota bacterium | reverse complement strand
AAATGGGAGGAACTTCTATGGCAACACCGGCAACAGCTGGCGCTGCTGCTTTAATCAGACAATACTATATAGATGGTTTTTATCCTACAGGAGTAAAAACTCCTGCAAATACGATTACACCCTCAGCAGCACTTATGAAAGCTACACTAATTGTAAGTACAAGAAATATGACCGGATATTATACTTCAGATAATGGTTCAAGCTCTTCCAAGGCAAATGTTCCTACAAATGGTCAGGGATGGGGGAGAATAGTACTTGATGATGCATTATACTTTGCCAGCGATCCAAGAAAGCTTGAAATAAATGATATAACAGGTGGGATTAATAATGGAGAATCTCATCCTTATAATATAAATGTAGGTTCAAATACATTAGAAGATTTCAAGGTAGTATTGGTATGGACTGATTACTTTGGCACACAATCCGCTTCGGATCCACTTGTAAATGATTTGAATCTTACTATAAGTGATGGAACAAATACATACAGAGGAAATGTTTTTGGTACAAACGGCTATTCAATAACAGGTGGCTCTTATGATGCAACAAATGCAAATGAGGTTGTATGGCTCCAGGGTTCGACAGTTGCAAATAAGAGTATAACAATAACTGTTAGCGGATATGATATAAATCATGGACCTCAACCTTATGCTCTTGTGATATGTGGGGATATAGGGACATCAGGTACAAGAACACTTAATTTCGACAGAGATTCAGTAAAGATCGTCTATCCTACCGGAAGCTTGAAGAATAACAAAAGTAAGACTATTGATGATAAATTTGAAAAAATAAATGATATAAATTCACAAAAAAGAATTATTAATAAGTCAAAACTCCATTTAAAATTATCAGAAAGAAAAATAATCAATAATAACTTTAGAAACCCTTTAGACGATACACTTGCTTATCATGATACATCAGCTTATTATATAAAATTACCTAACAGTTATGGTGATCTGGGTTGGGGTAATAGATTTACACCTAATTATGACAATGATACATTAAGAGAAATCTGGTTTGCAGCCGGGCAAAATTTAAGTACATCAGGGACACCCTATATATATAGATTTAGAATATGTTCTAACAATTCAGGTATTCCTGGTGGTGTTTTGGATTCATTTGATGTGAGTTCTGACGATATCACTGCAAGCTCATGGAACGGCTGGGATATAGGATCTTTTGGATTACTATTTGATACAGGCGAGGACTTCTTTGTTACCGTTCATCCAATTGGTATGACATCGAATGATACTATGACAATTATCATGGATGATGGTACATATCCTGCCGGGCTTGGAAGATCATATGAGAATTATAGTGATAATTCATGGCATACTATGGGTGAAGGTTATGGAACAGATTACAGCTTTTTATTTGAAACTGTTTTGGGTTATCCATCTCCAATTCCAACTGATACTGCAACATTTTATATTAAAAATGATCCCTCATCAACTGAAAATTTAATTATATATAATGCAACCGATGAAAAGGATACATGCTGGATCGATACTATAATAACACCTATTACTACTATTCCACCTGGTGATTCTGCTCCTGTGAATATAACAATCGATACATCCGGATTGATGGATAATATATATTATAGCAATATTATTATTGAGTCCAATGCAACAAATGGAACAAAAAGCAACAATTCGATACCTATATTATTGGATTTAAACACCGGACTACATTCTGGTATATCAACAATAGTAAATAAGAAATTAACATCTAAATTAAATCTTATTGCAACAAAGAATCCTTTTATACACACAACCGATTTAAAATTTGCTTTGCCATCCGAATGTGATGTGAATATTACAATCTATGATATTTCAGGTAAGAAATTAAATGAACTGACAAATAAAAAATATACAGCTGGTATTTATAAGATTAAATGGGATGGTAAGGATTCGAATAGAAAGACACTTCCAAGCGGTTTCTATTTTGCAAAAATGACTACCGGTAACAAATCGCTTTCTACAAAGATAATCAAACTGCATTAGTTGCAAACATATATTACTTCTTTAGAAGGGTGAGATACATCTCACCCTTTTCTTATTAATTAATATAATCACGAATAAAGAGAAATAGACATCAGACGCCAGACATCAGCCGAGATGGGAGAGAGAGTCAAGAGAGGGAAAGATCCACCACGAATGCACGAATTTATAACGAATTTCACTAAGAGAAGAGAATTATCTTTTTACTTTAATTACACGAATTGAGACTAATTTCACGAATTGGTACAAATTACACGAACAAAGGATAATAGACATCAGATGACAGACAACAGACATCAGCCGAGAGGAAGGGAGATAGAAATTATGAATTGTGAATGTGTCATCCTGGGGCATGTGCTGACCCTGAAATAATACTGAATCAAGTTCAGCACAGGCCCCAGGGTGACATTACTTGATTCAGTATTATTTCAGGGTCTGATATGAGATACTCTTTCTACCTATTGAGATTCTGTGTAGAGACGCAATATCTTGCGTCTCTACTGTAAAACGCCACAGGAACACTGAATGGTCAATGTTCGCATTTTGACAATAAAGGGGTTCAGAATAAAATAACCTTTACAACTTGACATATCATATATGATTTATTAATATTAAAATAGTATTTTTTAAA
>JAGLYS010000122.1 GCA_023132105.1 Caldifarciminota bacterium | reverse complement strand
AAAATAAAACATAAAACCTCTTTCCATATTATGATTTATTATTATATATTTGTGTCAATGTCAAGTTAAAAGTGCAGAAAAATGGCAATTGAAAAATACATAGTTATAGTAAAAAAATAATTCAAAGAACAACACTATTTTTAGCAAAATAGTTACTATCAAATAATCTTAAATCGATAATTCGTTAAATAATGTTAATAATTATTCTCCTTATTGCGATTCTTGGACAATTTCCCTTTTCGTGTTTATATTTATCTTCTGTGTTTTATTTTCCCCGTTCCCGTTGGCGATTAGCATTCTCGTTTGCAACGAAACACCCTCACCTCAGTCCTCTCCCATCAAGGGCGAGGAAGATAAAAAATAGGGGCAGACACATAGAGGTCTGCTTCTACAATCCGTTCTCGCTGGCGATTGGCGTTTCCACAATAGCAATGCTATTAGCTCTTGCAAATTATAACTTGTAACTATTATACATATCCGTCTACAACCGACCTCTTTATTTACATTGACTAAGGATAGTGAAACCAATATAATTCAATAATGAAAATATGTAATATTTTGGTTGATGCAAATGTTAATAATTTATTTACATATATAATTCCGGAACATCTTGATAACGAGATTAAAATCGGTTCATATGTAAAAATTCCCTTTGGAAGAACGACTCGAAAGGGTATTGTTATAGATATCTTCAATGAAAATATGCAAAATAATTTAAAAAGTATTATTTCAATTATACATAATATCCCTTTGGTTAATAATAATTCAGTAAAATTAATCAGATTCACTAATGATTATTTCCTGCAAACCATTGGGAAATTTTCATCGAAAATTGGATTTAATAGTCTTCCTTTATATGAATATTTCCTGATTCCCGGGAACACACCACCGACTACTAAACATCAAAAAACAATCCTTTCATTAATAGGAAACGGAACAATGAAGCATATGGCCACTAATTTTGCTTCCAACGATATAATTAGAAGAATGTTGAAAAACAATGTTTTGATAGAGAAAAAATCAATATGTTTGCATCCGGAATACAGTGATTCGAAAAACAATTTTGTATTTTCACATAAAAGAGACAATACTTTTAACACTTTCATAAGAAAACAAATTAATTTTATCGAAGATGATATCATGCTCTATGATAGAATTGAAAAAATTATAAAGACAACACTTAAGGAAGGAAAAAGAATAATCATAATTATTCCGGAATTAAATTCTCACAAATATTTAATAAGCTATTTACTTGAAATATTTACTAACGATTTAGTAATATATTCATCAGCTCAAAAACCTTCCGAACAGCGTATTGCATACTATAATATAATATCAAGTAAATCCAAAATCGTAGTAGGGACATCCAATGTTCTATTTTTACCTCATAATAACCTCGGAAATGTAATCTTTTTATCTTCTGAAAGCCCTTACTATAACAGATACAGTAATACACCCTTTTATAATGCAGAAATTGTTGTGTTTAAATTTGCTGAATTATACAAAATACCGTTATATATATTTGGAAAGACCCTATCAATTAATACATATTTAGCAATTCAAAGAAAAAAGGCAAATTATTTAAAATCAGAAGCAAATGGAATTAAAATACGCTATATTCACAATAAAAAACCATTTTCAATTCTAACTCAACCTATAATTAATATTCTAAGGGGTAATATTGATAGATCCAAAATATTGATACTTTATAATACAAAGGGTTACTATTCACTTATTAAATGTAATATATGCAAGGAATTGTTAAGCTGTCCTATATGCAATAAGCCTTTAATATACTTAAGAAAGAAAAAGATATATTATTGCAGAAAATGTAAAAGAAATTTCAAAATTAAACGATGCTTGAATTGTGGATCCAATAATTTCCATTTTTCAAGTCCCGGAACTGAAAAATTATCAAATTGCTTGGAAAAGGAATTCCATATTTCAGGAATTAAAGAAATTTCTGCTGATAATACTTCCGATTTGGATTTATTATCATTGAAAGAAAACAATGTTATCATATCCACATCATATCTATATAAAGACCTTTATCCATTGTCATTTGATAAAATTATCATCCCCTCTATTGAATCATTTATATATGAAACTTCATTATTTACCGAGAATTCATTTATGAGAATGTTATTTTATATGATTAAATTCATAAAAGAAAATGGAGAACTTATAATACAATCTAATTATTATTATGATTTCCTGCCATATTTAGAGAATAATAATTTCATTAAATATATCACATCTCAACTAAACACCAGGTATAATTTAAAACTTTATCCATACTATCATCTCATTGAGATTTATTTTACACATAATAATGAAAGTAATATTGATAGATATTACAATCTTATAAGTGAAAATATTATTATAGGTGATCAAATAAAGATATCTGACAATAAAATAATTATAAAATGTAAAAAAGTGATAAATTATCTTTTTCTAAGAGATATGATTAAAATAAGTGCATTAAGAATAAAAGTTGATCCCCCGGAGTATTTATAGCATAGATTCAGCAGGAATCAATATTTTGAATTCCGTCCATTCCCCTAACTCACTCTTACAGTTGATCATCCCATTATGATTCATAATAATATCTTTTACCGTTGCTAAACCCAATCCTGTACCATGTTCAGTGTGAACCTTGTTTTCCACCCTATAAAATTTGTCGAAAATATGAGGAATATCTTTTTTATCAATACCGATTCCGGTATCTTTAATTGTAATCTGAGCTTGCCATATATTATCAAAGATTATAAGCCCTGGGCTTGATATAAAAACTTCACCGTTCTCTTTATTGAATTTGATCCCGTTATCTATCAATTGGCTAAATACATAAAACAATGACATTTTATCACCTTTTATAGAACCGAGTTTATCGCTTAATTCAATGTTTATTTTAATGTTTTTGGATTTAGCCTTTTCTTTAAATTGCAATGCAGCATCTTCAATAACATCACATAAATTAATCTCTTCGTTTCTTATTGTAGAGACTTCTCCTGTGGATATTTTATTAATATTGATTATATTATCAAGGATAAGTGAAAATTTTTCCCCCTCCTCCTTAATAATAGAAAGAAATTTCCTCTCAGTCTCCCCTAAAGCAGAATTTTCTCCGACTCCTGACATCAGGATTTGAATGCTTCCAAGAATTGCACTTAATGGAGTGCGCAATTCATGAGAAACATTTTGAATAAATTCCTCTTCTTTCGCTTGCAATTCTCTGTTTGTTGGGACAGGTGAAAATTCTATCAACTTACCAATTATTTTATCTCTTTCTTTTAAAATACATGAAACAACCATATATTTAAAATAATTTGTTTCGTCTCTCCTGTATACAAAATGTACCTTTTTTACCGGTTCATATTGATCTAAGTTGAATATATCCAATTTAATTTTGTCCCATAAATTATCATTATTTTCCGTTCTGAAATCTAAAACATCTTTTATACATTTCATTGTAAGCTGTTCTTCACTCATATTAAACATTTCTATAAAAGATCTGTTGATAAATATTAAATTTAAATTCTTATCGACAATTAAAATCGGAATCGAAAATGTATTTAAAATATTCCCATATAAAATCTTCATTTTTTGAACCATTGCTTTATCGCTAATAGTAGGTACCTTATTGATAATCGAGTTTGTTTTCCCACTTCCATTTTTATTATTTTCCCCGGCAATGGTTTTTATTACTTTCTGAAAACTATTGTCTACTTTATCCCTATTTTCTGTAAAAGCAGATTGCACTTCTTCGGGAGTATTATCTTTCAGGTTATTCTCTAATTCAAAAACAGAAGTAATCATTTTGGCTATTTCCATATCACTCTCAATATATTTTCTATGAAGTGATTTATTGTAAAATAAAACAGATCCGATTATATTGCTTTCATTTTCTATAGGTATTCCAAGAACCGAATATGGTAAAAGTTTCATTGAAAATATGTTATTGAAATCAAAACGTATATCTCTTGATACATTAATCTCATTTAATATCTGATTGTGTAAAATAACCCAACCGGGTAATCCCTTACCGGGAATTAAAGCTGTTCCAATTAACTCTTCAGCCTGTTTCCCTAATGCATACTCTAATTTATATCCCTCTGGATTCTGTAAAAATATTAAAATATATTCGGATTTTGTTAATTCCTTTGCAATATTTAATATTTTTTGAATCTGAATAAAACAATTCTCTCCCTTTCTATTTTTATCTCGAGCTAAATCAATATTATTCTTTAATTTTAAGAGAATCTCTTTTCTGATAAAACCCCCTCTAACTCTTTAACTGATTTTCGATTTTCTCAAGCAATTCCTGCAAATTAAACGGCTTTGTAATATAGGCATTTACACCAAGATTGTAACCTTTTTCAATATCCTTTGGGTTTCCTTTTGCACTAAGAAATATAACTTTTGTAGCAATCGTGGAAGAATTATTTCTTATCTTCTCCAGCATTGCATATCCATCCAAATTGGGCATCATAATATCACTTATAACAAGGTCAGGATGTTCGTTTTCAATAAGCTGTAATGCCTCATTACCATCCATTGCAGTTAGTATATCATAACCTGCCTTTTTTAAAGTAAAGGATAGAATGTCCAGTAAAAATCTGTCATCATCAACAATCAATATATTCGCCATATATACCTTCCTTAATTAGATAATATTATTTTAGTCATATTTTGTCAAGTCCTTTTAATTTTTTTACGTTCCTTTACTTTCTTATAAGACTTTTGTTGATCCTCTTCTTTTCTAACCTGAACCCTGAACATTTTCGCCACTATTTCTTCATCCATTTTGACAATCATATTTTGAAACAGATGAAATGATTCTCTTTTATATTCAATTAGAGGGTCTTTCTGAGCATACCCTCTAAGCCCAATGCCCTCCTTTAGAGCATCTAATTCATACAAATGATCTCTCCATTTTGTATCAATCGTTTGTAGTGAGACAAATCTAATAACTCTATTATACAATTCACCAAATTCATCCTTTTTCAATTCAAGATTTTTCAATGCCCTTTCAAGAAGATATTCGAATAATTCATCCTGTGAAATGTCTTTTTTCATCTCGTTGTTGATTTGAGGATCATCAAGAAAAGTATTTATATAATATACCTGCAAACCATCCCAATCCCATTCTTCCTGATATTTCTTTCCTGAAATATGTAATTCGATTGTATCATCTATAACATTTTTTATTTTGTTAGTAATGAATTCATCCGGATTATCAGTAAAAAGAATCTCATCTCTCATAGAATAGATAGCTTCTCTCTGTTTATTCATAACATCATCATATTCAATAAGTCTTTTCCTTATCCCGAAATTATATTCTTCAACCCTCTTCTGTGCATTCTCAATCGCTTTACTAATTAACGGATGAGTAATAGGTTCGTTTTCTTCGATACCAATTCTGTCCATTGCTCTTGCAATCCTATCCGAAGCAAATAATCTCATTAAATCGTCCTCAAGAGATATAAAGAATCTGGATGACCCGGGATCCCCCTGTCTCCCGCTTCTTCCTCTCAGCTGTCTGTCAATTCTTCTTGATTCATGCCTTTCTGTTCCTATTACATGCAAACCACCACTATCAACAACACCTTCCCCTAATTTAATATCGGTACCTCTTCCAGCCATATTGGTAGATATGGTAACATTTCCACTTATACCTGCATTTGAAATAATCTCCGCTTCTTTTTGATGATATTTTGCATTTAAAACAGAATGAGAAATTCCAGCCCTTTTTAACATCCTTGAAATTATTTCCGATACATCTACTGTTATAGTCCCTACAAGAACAGGTTGCCCTTCTTTATGCACCCTGTCTATTTCATTTATAATTGCCCTATACTTTTCACTTTTCGTTCTATATATCATATCCGATTTGTCATTTCTTATAACCTGTTCGTTAGTGGGAACTACGATTACATCAATTTTGTAAATCTCCCAAAATTCGGCTGATTCCGTTTCAGCCGTACCTGTCATACCGGATAATTTATTATACATTCTAAAGAAATTTTGCAAAGTAATTGTTGCAAGTGTTTGTGTTTCCTTTTCAATCTTTACCCCCTCTTTAGCTTCTATTGCCTCATGTATACCTTCGGAGAATCTTCTCCCTTGCATAAGTCTCCCTGTAAATTCATCTACAATCAATACTTTGCCATCCATTATAACATATTCGGAATCTCTTTCAAATAATGAATATGCTTTCAAAAGCTGATGTACATTATGAATCATTCCACTTTTTTCGGCATATTGCCTTTGAATGGCATCCTTTGCAACAGCTATTTCTCTTCTTGATAACCTTTCATCAATATCAATTTTATGGAATTCCTCACTAAGGTCAGGTACAGTAAAAAATTCCGGATCATTCCTAAACATCTCATTTCTACCTTTATCGGTTACTGAAATAGCATTGCCTTTTTCATCTATAACATAATAAAGCTGTTCTTCGAATTTGTTAACTGTTTTATCTCTAATCAACTCGATTTCAAGATTATCTACAAGTACTTTTATTCCTTTTTCTCTATACAATTTCTGTAATCTCTTATTTTTAGGAGCACCTTTTTGAGCCAATAACAATAAGCCTGCCGCTTCCCTTTCTCTACTTTCTTTAATGTGATTAATGGCTTCGGTAATTAAATCATTAATATATTTATTCTGAATTTTAACTATTCTACTAACAGCTGGTTTTAATTCCTTATACTGTTGTAATGATATCTCTACAGGACCTGATATAATCAAAGGTGTTCTCGCTTCATCTATTAAAACAGAATCCACCTCATCGACTATTACATAATTAAATCCCCTTTGCACTTTTTGGGCATGATCGATTACCATATTATCTCTCAAGTAATCGAACCCAAATTCATTATTCGTTCCGTATGTAATATCACAACGGTACTGTTCTTTTCTTTCTTCGGGTGTTATACCTGCTTTTATAACTCCGACAGTTAATCCGAGAAACTCATAAATCGGACCCATCCATTCACTATCCCTTTGAGCCAGGTAATCATTAACAGTAACCAAATGAACACCTTTACCACTTAGTGCATTTAGATAAATTGGCATTGTTGCTGCCAGGGTTTTTCCTTCACCCGTTGCCATTTCCGCTATTCTACCTTCATGTAAAACCATAGCTCCTATTAGCTGAACATCGAATGGTATCATATTCCATTCGGTTTCATGCCCTATTACTACCCACTTCCTGCCAATTAATCTTCTACATGTTTCTTTCACAACAGCAAAGGATTCAATTATTAAGTCATCTTCGTTTTCACCTTCGCTTATCCTCTTTCTGAATTCTTCTGTTTTATTTTTCAACTCATCATCGGACAATGTATGTAATTTTTCATATTCCTCGTTTATAAGCGGAACAATATTCCAATATTTTTTCAACTCCCTGTCGTTCTTAGAACCAAATAATTTATTAATAAGATTCATCATTAATAACCTCTCATTCCTTTAATAACTTTTGATATACATTTAGAAGTAAAACCTTCCTTCTCCAAAAGGGTTTCCCTTTTACCAAATGTAATAAAGTGATCTGCCAAACCGATTGCAGTAAATATACCCTTAAATCCATACCTATTTAACAATGTAATAATTTCTTCATTTATCCCCCCTTTTATACTTCCCTCTTCAATAGAAATTACATATTTATAATATTCTGCTACGGATTTTATCAGTTTAATATCAAGTGGTTTTACAAATCTTAAATTGATATGATCACATTCGATATGCTCATTATTGATAATATCTCTTGCAATAACATTACCTGTTCCAACAGCTAAAATTACCGTATTGTTTATCTTGCTTGTATATACTATTTCGCCCTTTCCAATCTGTATTTTCTTCATTATTCCGAATTCTTTCGGAATCCCCTCTCTTGGATATCTAATAGCTATAGGGTGCTCATAATATGATGCTGCGAATTCAAGCATGCTTTCAAATTCTGCTTTATCCTTTGGAGCCATAATTACAATATTTGGTATTGTTCTTAAATATGCTATATCGAATACACCATGATGAGTTGGACCATCTTCTCCAACGATTCCAGCTCTATCTATGCAAAAAACGACAGGAAGATTTTGGAGTGCAATATCATGAACAATCGAATCATAGGACCTCTGTAAAAAAGTCGAATAAATTACGACAAAAGGATGCATACCTCCTGCAGCTAATCCTCCGGCAAATGTTACGGCATGTTGTTCTGCTATTCCAACATCATAAAATCTATCCGGAAATTTTTCTCTAAATTCCACCAAACCTGTTCCTTGTGGCATTGCTGCTGTTATTGCTACAATATCACCATATTTCTTTCCCAATTCCACCATTTTACTTGAAAAAACATTTGTATACTTTTCTCTGCCGTTTATCGGTTCATTGGCTTTTCCGCTTTCTATATCAAATGGTCCCAACCCATGAAATAATATTGGGTTATTTTCGGCATTTTTATATCCTTTCCCCTTTTCCGTAATCACATGGATAAAAACAGGTTCATTAAGTCTTTTAACAAATTTGAACACCTCTATCAACTCCCTTATGTTATGACCGTCATACGGACCGAAATAATGAAAACCCATTCCTTCAAAAAAGATCGTTTCGGTAGGGATAAAGAATGTTTTTAAACTTTCTCTCATCCTACTCATAAATCTGTTTATTCTCTCATTCCTGTCTGTTATTCTATTTATAAGATTCCATATACTACTCTTTAAAGTATAATATTCCGGTGTAGTGGTAATCCGGGCAAGATATAGTGCAATACTGCCTACATTCTTATCTATAGACATTTTATTGTCATTCAAAACAACAATTATATCTTTATGCATATATCCTGCATTGTTTAAACCTTCATAGCTTAAACCCGATGTCAGCCCACCATCACCAACCACTGCAATTACTTTATTATCTTCTCCTGCAATATCCCTGGCAACTGCCAATCCCAATGCAGAGGATATTGCTGTTCCCACATGACCGGCTCCAAATGGATCATACTCACTTTCATTTCTATTGGTAAATCCACTCAATCCATTATATTGTCTTAATTTCCTGAACATTTCTTTTCTTCCTGTAATAATTTTATGAGTATAGGATTGATGCCCCACATCAAAGACAATCTTATCCTTTGGGGAATCGAAAATATAGTGTAAAGCAATAGTTAGTTCCACTGTCCCAAGACTTGGAGCAAGATGCCCTCCCTTTTTAGATACGATATCTATTATATATTTTCTTATATCATTCGTAAGTAAATCCAATTCTTTTATATTAAGTTTTCTTAAATCTTCGGGATAATTCACCCTATTTAATATCATAAAAAAACGCCTGCCGTTAAAATGCCAAGAATTATTCCCATTAAAACCTCGAATGGAGTATGTCCAAGCTGATCTACGAGTTTTCCGATATTGTCAATCTCTCCCTTTTGAATTATAGTATTCAATGCTCTTGCCTGATGACCGGCAGCTCTTCTAAGACCTGCCGCATCATACATTACTATAAAAGAAAAGCAGAATGTAACCCCGAATAAAGGGGAGAAAAATCCTTGAGTAATTCCAATCAATGTTGTAATCGCCATTACCGAAGAGGAATGAGCACTGGGCATCCCTCCCGTATTATATAATTTCACAAAATCTATTTTACGATACTCAATGATATATGAAAAAAATTTAGATAGCTGTGCAATAAAGCTTGCTATCATAGAAACAAGTATTATTTTAAAACCAATGGGTATATTCATAATTTCCTATCCTTTAATAATATTATGTAATTAACAATTTCCAATGTATTTCCATCCAAATTTCTTAGGTTGTCAACTATTTCTTTAAAATAGCATTCTATAATATTGTTAATTTCTTGCAATGAGTGAAATTTTAAAATAGTTTGTTTCCCATATTGCCTGTCTTTTTTCAACCTCTTTCCTACAAGTTTTTCATTCCCTATTATATCGAGTAAGTCATCACTTATCTGAAATACTAACCCCAAATCAATTCCTGTCTGTCTTAACATATTAATCTCTTCTTCATTATAGCCACCTAAACAACTTCCTACTTCAAAAGCAAGTTTTATCAAAGCTCCCGTTTTTCCCTTGACCATTGACTCCCATTCACCTTTTGAAATATCACAATTCTCAAACTGAGTATCAATACTTTCACCATTAATTAAATTTTCAACTGCCAATGAAGCCATGGTTTTAAGTTTATCATTTTCTGAAAGGATTTCAAGTCCTTTTACGAATAAAAGATCACCGGATAATATAGCAGTAGCTTCATCGAAAGCTTTATGAAGTGTGGCTTTATGCCTTCTTATATTATCATTGTCTATACCGGGAAGATCATCATGAATAAGACTGGCTGTGTGAATTAATTCGATTGCAGAAGCATATCGTAGAATTTTATCATCAATCTCTCTATTTCTAATTTTGTAAACAAGCAAAGCAATTTCAGGTCTGACCCTCTTACCGCCTGCATTTATCGAATAGAGCATTGCAGACTTCAATCTATCGGATACCTTCATATTTTCAATTATCGAATTGATATATTTGTCAATTTCCTTTTTCATTACCTTCCTCAGAGTGTTTGATATAAAATTTCCCATTTTCATCCCTCGAAAGTTCACCTATTCTATTTTCAATATTTTCAAGTTTTTCTTCACAATACTTTATAAGAATCTTTGCTTTTTCATATAGATTAATCGATTCATCAAGAGGTAATTCACCACTTTCCATCTTTACTGTTATATCTTCAAGTTGTTTTAGAGCTTCTTCAAAGGATAATTTATCTTTCATCATTTCTCCTTTATAAATTTATCAACAATTCCTCTTATTTTACCATCATAATATTCGAATATTAATCTATCATACAGGTTTATATCATTCTTACTTTTGATAATTTCACCATCCTTTCGTGAGATTATATATCCCCTCTTCAATATATTCCTGTAATTTGTATTTTCAACCCTCTTTTTTAGAAATGTAAGACTTTTAAGTTTATCATTTATCGCCTGCAATAATGCCCCGGTTAACACTAAATGCATTCTGTCGATATCTACTCTTTTTTGTCTTATAATATCTATGAATCTATTTAAACCATAACTCTTTTTGTAATTAACAATTATATCTTCTCTTCTGTTTAAATTTCTTATTATCTCTTTTAAAATCCTCTGTTTTAAGTTGCTTATAATCGATTCTATATCAAATTTACTTTTAATTACAATTTCAGCAGCAGAAGAAGGTGTCGGAGCCCTTAAATCGGAAACAAAATCTGCGATTGTAAAATCTACTTCGTGACCAATGCCTGTTATTACTGGGATATGTGAATTATATATAGCTCGGGCAACTATTTCCTCATTAAATGCCCATAAATCCTCTATAGACCCACCTCCCCTAACAAGAAGAATCACATCTACATTATTGTATTCATTAAATTCCTCGATAGCAGCTTTAATTTCCTGTTTAGCACGGTCACCTTGTACCTGGGCAGGATTTAGTATAATTTTCACAAAAGGGGCTCTTCTTGTTAAAACATTTACGACATCTCTAAAGGCAGCTGCTTGTTTTGCAGTAATAATGCCAATATTTAATGGATATTCAGGAATTCCTATTTTATGCTCTTTATCGAACATCCCCTCTTTAAATAATTTATTTTTTAATTTTTCAAATGCAATTTGCAGTTCCCCCTTTCCCTCTTCTCTGATTTCTTTTACATAAATCTGGTAAACTCCTCCCTTTTCATAAACCCCTATATCTCCGAACACTTTAATTTTTACACCATTTTCCAATTTGAATTTCAAGTCCTTTGCATAACCCTTGAACATAATACATGAAATCTGACTATTCTCATCTTTAAGAGAAAAATATATATGACCTGATATATGCATTTTACAATTGGAAATTTCGCCTATTACCCAAATAGGAGGTATATCATCAAGTATATTCTTAACTAATTTGTTTATTTCACTTACAGTGAATGTTTGCTCTTTTCTTTGATTCGACATAATTTTTTAGAAGTATTGCATTTGTAACAGCACCTACTCCTCCGGGAACAGGTGTATATGCGTAAAGATGT
Organism: Caldifarciminota bacterium; assembly: GCA_023132105.1. Lineage (GTDB taxonomy): Bacteria > Hydrothermota > 32-111 > QNBC01 > QNBC01 > JAGLYS01. The sequence continues at coordinate 5,935 of JAGLYS010000122.1, read as the reverse complement.
TCCAATTCATCCGGGAGAATATCTCCTACAATCTTTGTTTCTCCATTTTCCTTAACAACATTTATGCCTATATCTATATATATAGCATTATTTTTCAATGTACTGGCTTTAAAGAAACCGGGTTTTCCAATAGCAGAAAAGAATATATCTGCCTTTCCAATAACTTCGTTTATATTCTCTGTTTTTGAATGACATACGGTTACTGTTGCATTACCCATTTTATTATATCTCAATAAAAGCATAGACAAGGGTTTTCCTACAATAACACTTCTTCCTGCAATCACAACATTTTTACCTTCGATGGTAATATCATAAAATTTTAGTATCTCAATTGCCGCTACAGCGGTAGGAGGACATGGTGCCTCCTCTCCAATCATCAATTTTCCTAAATTGATTTTCTTAATGCCTTCAATATCTTTTATATCATCGATTCTGTCTACAATATGAGTCCTGTCTATATGTTTATACATTGGGGCAAGTATCATTATACCATAAACATTCGCATTTTCATTCCATTCATCTATTTTATTTAAGATATTTACTTCCTTCACAAAGGGATCAGGGTTAAAAAAGTCAACGATTATTCCATATTTTCTAAACATTTTAATTTGAGAATTCGCATAAATAACTGCTGATTTATCGTCAGTAGCAAGCACAATTCCAATTTTATCAATCCCCACATCAATGTAATCTTTTACACTGTCAATTATTGAATCTCTAACATATTTTCCTTTAAGTAAAATCATATCATATCCCTCTTTGCATATCTACGATTTTATTGCCATTTAGATCATATTCAAGTATCTGTAAAGATATGCATTTTGAATCTTTTATATCCAAAACAACGAAATCCATTCTTAGATCATTTTGGGCTACAGTAAATCTTGTAGGAGTTCCGTATAAAAATCTATCTATAACCGTACTATATTCCACCCCGATTATACTATCGAATGCTCCTGTCATACCTACATCACTGAGATATGCAGTTCCATCGAGAATCACCCCATCAGTTGTCTGCACATGAGTGTGTGTCCCAATTATAGCAGAAACTTTTCCTTTAAAATAATAAAAATAAGCTTTCTTTTCTGAGGTTGCTTCTCCATGCATATCAATGAATATAGCATCGCAATCTTCCAATTTTTTCAGATCCTTTTCCGTTTTCCTAAACGGACAATCGATACTTTGTAAAAATATTCTTCCCTGTGTGTTTATTATTCCAATCCTTCCTTTCCCACTCACATCATATTTGGTAATCCCTTTTCCCGGAGCACCTTCAGGATAATTATTAGGACGTAATATTTTATCACTATTATTTAAATCTTCGAATATTTCAGATCTATTCCAGATATGATTACCTGAAGTAAGTATATTAACTCCCGTATTATATAATTCTTTAGCGATCTTCGGAGTAAGTCCTTTTCCATTTGCTGAATTTTCTCCGTTTGCAATAACAACATCGGGAGAATATTGATTTCTTATAGTAGGTAAAAGCTCTTTAACTATCTTACGACCGGATTTACCTACAATATCCCCTATGAAAAGTATTTTATATCTATTTGGCATATTCGGTAACTCTCAATTCCCTTATTACGGTAACTTTTATCTGTCCCGGATATTTCATCTCCTCCTCTATTTTTCTTGCGATAGAATCAACAAGCTCCTGTGCTCTGCTATCATTTATGGAATTAGGTTCGACTATAACTCTTATCTCCCTGCCTGCTTGCATCGCAAACACCTTCTCTACACCCTCATAAGATGTTGCAATCTCTTCAAGATTCTGAAGTCTCTTAACATATGCCTCTAAACTTTCTCTCCTTGCACCCGGTCTTGCTCCTGATATTGTATCGGAAGCTTGAATCAGTATGGCAATTGGAGAAATTGGCTCTATTTCCTCATGATGAGCCCATATAGCATTTACTATAGTATCATTCTCACCATACTTTTTTGCAAGTTCACCACCAATTTTAGCATGTGTTCCCTCATACGACTGGTCAACAGCTTTACCTATATCATGCAATAACCCTGCTCTTTTAGCGATATTCCTATCAAGACCTAATTCATCAGCCATAAATGCTGCCAGATAAGAGACTTCTTTGGAATGTTGTAATACATTCTGCCCATAACTTGTTCTATATTTTAACCTTCCAAGCAATTTGATGATTTCAGGATGAATATTCATAATGCCCAATTCCACTGTAATTTCTTTTCCGGTCTCCTTAATAATCGTATCAATTTCTTTCTCTGTTTTAGAAACAATCTCCTCGATTCTTGCAGGATGAATCCTTCCGTCAGAAACAAGTTTTTCAAGTGACATTCTTGCTACTTCCCTTCTAACCGGATCAAAACCTGAAATACTAACTGCTTCAGGTGTATCATCTATTATAAGTTCAACACCTGTAATATTTTCGAAAGCCCTAATATTTCTCCCTTCTCTTCCAATAATTCTCCCTTTCATCTCATCATTCGGCAATGAAACTACTGAAACAGTGGCTTCTGACACCTGATCGGTAGACAATTTTTGTATGGCATATGTAATTATCTCCTTTGCATCTTTATTCGCACTTTCCTTGGCTTCATCCTTAATCTTTTTAATTAACTGAGCTGCTTCATATCTTGCTTCCGATTCCATATTTGTTATTAATCTTTGCTTTGCTTGTTCTTTTGTCATTCCCGATATTTCTTCAAGCTTTTTATTTTCCGATTCCAGGAGAGTCCTATATTTTTCTTCTTTCAGATTTACGCCCCTTTCTCTCTGGTGCAATGTATGTTCTTTTTGTCCCAATTCATGAGTCTTTGTTTGAAGCAATTCATTGCGTTTCTCTGTTTCCCTCCTTAAATTTTCAATATTCTTTTCCCTCTGAATTACATCTCTCAACCTTTCCTGTTTCTGTTTGTCTAAATGTTCCATCTTCTTGGACATTTCTTCCTTGATATCAAGTTCAGCCAATCGCTTATATGCATTTGCTTCCCTTTTTGCCTCTTCGATGATAGATTCAGCGATTTCACTCGCTGATTTTAATTTATTTTCTTTTTGCTTTTTAGCAATAAAATATCCTATAAACAACATCATCAAACTTATTGCTAAACCACTTATTAAATACAGAGCTACAATCATACTTCACCTTCTTTCTTTTATAAAACACCAAACCCTGCCATACCGTGTAAATCTTAGCTATTCGAACCTTATTTATAAGTGGGTACCTCATGGATATTTCATAGCGCTGCATAGGCAGCCTGCAATCCATACCCAAATATGGTTCCCTGTTAATAAGGTGTTGGCTCAAAAAGCATAAGCAATCACGAATACGGCAGGGATTAGAAATTAATTATTATATTAACTGATACAGCTTTGTTCCAATTTATCCAAACTCTTGACAATCTTATCAGTTAATTCTTTACTGTTTTCCTTTAAAGACATCAGATCATATGTTATATTTAATGATGCTAACAATAGAATCTCTTCCTTTGATCTTTTGCCCCACAATTTCTTTGAATAATTTCCTATAATACTTTCAAGATACTCTATGATCACATTCAATTTGTCTTTGTCTATATCATCAACTATCTTAAATGTATATTTATTATTAAAAACATTAATTACTACATTTTTACTGTCATTATTCATCAACACTAATCCCTGCTAAAATTTACTCCAAACCAACCTGTTCTAATTTTTGTAAAAGAGCTGATAATCTATCTTTTAGATTGCTTTTATCTTCAAGATATTTTCTGCTTCCATCTTCTAATTCCTCTACCCTGTTCTTATATTTCAAATTCTCATTTTTTAGTTTATTAATATACTCCTCTATATTAGAAATTTTCATCTCAAGTTTTTCTATAAGTTCTCGTTCCATATTATTTCTCCCTTAAATAAGCTCCGTATTTTTCTTTAACACTATCTAAGATACGATCAATGACCTCTTCTACCTCTTTATCTGTTAAAGTTCTTGTTGTCCCGTTAAATTCAAGGTTAATTGCCATACTTTTTTTATCGTCAGGCACTTGCTTGCCTTTATAAATATCGAATAATCTTACATTTATAAATGGTAAGCTATTACAACTTGTAATTATTTGTAAAAGATCATTATACTCCAAATCCACATCAACGACTAAAGCCAAATCTCTATAGACAGATGGATAAACACCGGGTTTTCTATAACTCTTATACTTAATATAATTCATTAAGCGGTTAAAGTCAATATTAATACAATAAACATCATTTTCCAGCTTATAGTAGTCTTTTAGATCTTTTGAAATTTTACCTGCAACTGCTATTTTTTGCCTGTTGATAATATAGGCAATACACTGGTCAGTATCAAAATAATTACTTTTGTCTTTTATGATATTAAACTCTCCAGTTCCGGAAATATTTAGTATATACTCCATGATTCCTTTTATATCAAAGATGTCTACTTTTCTTGCTTGATTATACCACCTTTTATCGAGATCATTGCCTGTAATAAGCAAGGAAAGATAATCGTTCTCAATATATCGATTATCCTCTTTAATGAAACCTTTTCCGATTTCAAATATTTTTAGATCGGTATTTCGTTTTACAATATTATTTTTTATTACTTTCATTAAATTGATAATCGGCGATGGGGTAAGATATTCTAAATTTCGATTTATCGGATTGGCTATTTTTATAAACTTCTTATTTGATGATGAAATAATATCTAACTCCATTTTTGAAACAAGTCCGAGTGTAGCTACCTCATAGTACCCAAGACCGATTAAATAATCCCTAATCTTCCTATATTGATTATAGAAATTATTATGTTTGGCATAACAACCTTCAGGAATGAAAATCCTTTCTTTGATTTTAGAATATCCGAAAATCCTTCCGATTTCTTCGACAATATCAACGGGAAAACGGATATCTCTCCTGAAATCCGGTATTATAACACGATTACCATCTACTATAAAATCAAGTCCTTTTATGATAGATATTATTTCTTCATTGCTAATATCCGTACCAAGCCTTTTTCTTATGAAATCAAAATCAAGATCAATAGTGTTTTGCTTGATTATACTATTTTTTATATCAATTGGAATAAATATCTTTACATCCGGCATAGATGTCTTTAAAAGATAAAGAAATCTTAAAAGACCGAATTCAGTCATTGAATAACAACCACCCCTCTCGAATCTAAATGATGCATCTGTTTTTATATTTAGCTTTTTTGATACTTTTCTAATTAGAATCGGGTTGAAATAAGCAGATTCGATTATAAAGGTGTCGGAACCTTTTTTTACACCGCTCTCCTCGCCACCGATTACTCCAGCTATGGCAATCGGTTTGAATTTATCTGCTATTACCAGAATATCATTGTCAAGCTCCTTTTCTTCACCCGAGAGAATTTTTATTGTTTCACCCTTCTCTGCTCTTCTAATATTAATTTCATTGCCCCGTATTAACGAATATGAAAAAGCATGAAGTGGCTGTCCTGTTTCAACGGTAACATAATTTGTTAAATCAATGAGAAGATTTTTAGGATTAAGTCCATAACTTCTTATCCTTCTCTTTAACCATTCGGGTGATTCTTGAACATCGACATTTTCTATCTTACAACCCATATATCTTGGAGTATCATTATAATTATGTATTTGTATTTTAAAATCCTTTATCGGTTTTTCATTCTCGAATAAATAAATATTTGGTAATTTCAGGTTCCTTCCTGTTTTCGCTTTAATCTCTTTAGCCACGCCAATCATTGACAATATATCCGGTCTGTTAGCTGTCACCTCAATATCATATACGGTATCTCCGTCAACATCTTCCGTCGATTCAACGGGGAATCCGCATTCTTCAAGAATTAATGGCAGATCAAGTTCTCTTATATCTATATATTCAGCAAGCCATTCTAATGAAACTCTCATTTAATAACACCCTTTAAAAAATCAATGTCGTTTTCGAAAAATAATCTCATATCAT
>JAGLYS010000121.1 GCA_023132105.1 Caldifarciminota bacterium | reverse complement strand
CGCAGACAGGTCGTTTCACTCCTCGCAATGACAATTTTCCAAATTTACAATTTACTATTTACGAACTTTGCTCTTGGCACTTGTAACTTGTAACTGTTATTAACACATATCTCCCAGACTATATGAGTTTTTACTTGACTATTTGCTCTAAATTATTGTATATTCTATTATAGAAAGAAATGGAGGTTATATGGATAGATATAGAGTAGGATTTCTAATTCTTATGTTGTTTTTATCTCTATCTGTTTGTGGAGATGAAAAGATTGCACCAAATGATGTTCAGGAAACTTTTTCTGACACTGCGTTATTTTCAGTTAAAATAAATCCAATTAGTAATTTCAAAGGAGAAGACATTCCCAATGATGCCGGTCAATCTATTGGATTATCATGGGAAGTATCCGATGATAAATCAGTGAATTTTTATAAAATTTTAAGAAGCGAAAATCCGGATGGTCCTTTCAATCCGATTGTTCAACTTACATCAAAATTTAGAAGATATAATGATAGAGATGATATAAAAGATAAGAAGGATTACTATTACAAGATAATTGTAATGGATAATGAAGTGGGAGCAATAGAGTCGGATGTTTATGGTCCATATAAATCTTATGCACAATGGTTTAATAAGAAGAGGGGAATAGTGCTGTTTTTGGCATTATTATTCGGTTTTTTCATACTATATTATATGAAAAAAGCAAAAAAAGATCCGAATATGTTTATTAGAAGAATTTCCGGTCTTGATGCTCTCGATGATGCGGTCGGGCGTTCGACTGAAATGGGGAAACCCATAATGTATATTTTAGGCATAGGAGAGATTACGGATCTTCCCACACTTGCAGGGCTTAATATATTGGGAGATGTTGCAGAAAAGGCATTCGAATATGGTTCGAGTATAAGGGTCCCATGTTACGATCCCGTAGTAATGACAACAGCCCAGGAGGTTGTCAAGCAATCGGCATATGCCGCAGGCAGACCGGATGCTTTTAATAAAAGTGATATAATGTATATCACAAAGGATCAATTTGGTTATGCTGCCGGTTGTGACGGTATGATGATGAGAGAAGAACCGGGTGCGATATTCCTTCAAGGTACTTTCTACGCAGAGGCACTTATTCTTGCGGAAACAGGTCATTCCGTTGGTGCAATACAGATAGCGGGGACAACAATGACACATCAATTGCCATTTTTCATAGCCGCATGTGATTATACATTAATCGGGGAAGAGATGTTGGCAGCATCTGCCTATCTTTCGAAGGATCCTGATATGGTCGGAACGATAAAGGGTGAGGATGCAGGGAAGCTGATTATTCTTCTGTTTATTTTAATTATGGTTTTAATGGGAACATTAGGATATATATTCCATATATCACCAATAATAGAAATATTTAATGCAATTTTGGCATTGTTTACACAGGGTTAAGGAGGCGATATGCGCAGAGAAATTCCATTGGCTATTACATTTATTACATCATTAATAATAATCGTTTCGTTTTTTATTCCCCATGCGCCATTTGGTACTATGCAAGAAGTTTCGCTTAAATGGTATGCAATTATTGCAGGATTTACGATGCTATTAGGTGTCGATAGCTTAATACATATGCATTATCAGAAGATAAAGAGAAAAAAATCAGATTGGGCACATAGTCTTGTACTTATAGTCGGATTTGCGGTATTTGTGATTGCCGGAACTATTTCCGGTTTCAGATATGGGTCTGCTATGGATATAAATTCAAGTTTTATGTATCTTTATAATTATGTAATAATACCTTTACAGTCTACGATGTTTGCTTTACTTTCGTTCTTCATAGCATCTGCTGCTTACAGAGCATTTAGGGCAAGGAATCTTGATGCTACACTTCTTTTGATAACAGCCGTTATCGTTATGATAGGTCGTGTACCTATCGGATATCAAATTTGGCATAATTTTCCTGCGGTTGCCGAATGGATAATGGCTATTCCGCAGATGGCAGCTAAAAGAGGCATTTTAATCGGGATCTCACTTGGTATGATTGCAGTATCTCTTAGAATAATGCTTGGAATAGAGCGATCATACCTGTCATAGGAGGAAATATGAATATTTTTGAGCGAATAGAAAAAATAGACAGAAGAATTATATTTCTTCTTGTTGCAATAGCCGTACTTCTGCCTTTAATATTTAAGGTCCGGATGGAGATACCTATTAGTGAACCTGTGAAAAAAGCATTTGTATCTGTGGATACATTATCTTCTGGCACATATATACTTATATCCGTTGATTATGATCCCGCAAGTATGCCTGAATTGCAACCAATGTATAAAACACTTCTTATGCAGTGTTTCGAAAAGGGATTGAAACCTGTAATGATTGTGCAGTGGCCACTCGGTTTACCTCTTAGCATCAAAGCAATGAGTGAAATGGCTGTTGAATATAATAGAATGGCAAGGGCAGAGGGTAAGGATACGGTTGTATATGGTGTCGATTATTGTAATATAGGATATAGACCCGGTGGGGTTGCTCAGATTGTAGGGATAGGAAAAGAGATAAGGGATTATTTCGAATCGGATTATAAGGGAACACCACTTGATTCACTTCCAATGATGAACAATATACATAATTATGACAATTTTGCTCTGCTATTCGCTCTTGAAGCGGGAAGTATGGGAGATTTTTATGTACAATACGCCAATGCACGATTCGGGATTAAGATAATATTCGGAATGACTGCCGTTTCAGCTCCTGATGCTTATCCATATCTCCAGTCCGGTCAAATAATCGGTTTGCTCGGTGGATTGCAGGGGGCTGCGGAATATGAAACATTAATGAAAAAACCGGGATTTGCAACAATGGGAATGACCGCTCAGTCATGGGTACATGTTTTGATTGTTTTATTCATATTGCTTGGTAATATAGGTTACTTTATAAACAGAAAGAAAAGGAGGAGTTGATTATGCATAATTTCTGGACAATTTTTGGCGTTTGGATGGCGGCATTTCTTACACTCGCCATATTCTCCTTTCTCTATAAAGATAACCCGTTTTATAAATTGGCAGAACATCTCTATGTCGGCACTTCTGCCGGATATATGTTAATATACACATATTTTCTTACAATTAAACCGATGTTGATAGACCCCATTACAAAACAACAACAGTTTTTTCTTTTTATTCCTGCATTTTTCGGAATCATAATGCTTACAAGATGGTTTCCTAAAATAGCATGGTTATCACGATGGTCGATTGCATTTACCATCGGTATTGGAACAGGTTTGGCTATTACAGGTTCTATTCAAGGAATACTTATTCCACAGATTAAGGGAACACTTATTGCCTTGCATGGGTGGAATTGGACGACATTAAATAATTTATTGATTATTATAGGTGTTATTTCAACACTGACATATTTTTATTTTTCAAAGGCACACAAAGGTGTTATAGGCAAAACGGCAAAGATTGGAATCATATACATAATGATTGCTTTCGGTGCATCTTTTGGCTATACGGTAATGGGTCGTATTTCTCTCCTAATAGGAAGAATGTATTTTCTATTCCATGACTGGATACCTTTAATTCGTTGATAGGCAGGTTTTATTTATGGGATTTATTACACATATCGATGATACGAATTTAACCGAACTGATATTTTTTATTAATAATTTTAAAAAAACAGGTAAATTAGAGATCATAATATTTGGTATGAATGGAGTCGTATATTTTGATAATGGTAAAATTTATCATGCAGTATTTAAACATAAAAGCGGACCCGAAGCTCTTTATCTTATTGCTCTCGAAGAGAATGGAGAATTCAAATTCAAAACAGATGAGAGGATTG
>JAGLYS010000120.1 GCA_023132105.1 Caldifarciminota bacterium | reverse complement strand
AATTGAGACTAATTACACGAAGAGAAACCACAGAAGAGGAGAAGAAACACGGAATGAGAAAGGGGATAAATTACAACTTTATTTCACGAATAATGGGGAATGGACGCCAGACAAAAACCGTAAATCGTAAACCGTAAATCGTAAACCGTAAATCGTAAATTGTGGAGAGAATAAATCATGGGAGAGAGGGGAAGGGGAAAGGAATACAATCACCCTCACCTCAATCCTCTCCCGTCGAGGGCGAGGAAGAAAAACCACTGAAATGTAGGTATAACACGGAAATGGGAATACAATCATGGAAGATGAGATGCTGAATCAAGTTCAGTATGACAGGGGAGAGAAGGAGATAATATTTATTTCTATTTCACGAATTAGAGAATGAATTACACGAAGAGAAAGGGCAGACACAGGGGTCTGCCCCTACAATGTCAATTTTCGATTAACGATTTACAAAAGAGAACATGTCATTGCGAACGAAGTGAAGCAATCCCATAAAAGTAAAATTAGATTGCTTCGTCGTTTTACTCCTCGCAATGACAACGATGAATTTACAGGATCTATTATAATTAAGATGCCAAAATGAAAGTTGAACTTGCAATTTGGCATAATTGTGTTAATATATATTTAATGGAGGTAGCAGAATGATAAAAAGAACAATTTCATCATATATACGGAAATTATCAAATCAATATCCTGTTATAACGATTACAGGTCCAAGACAATCCGGTAAGACTACACTTGCCAAAGCCATATTCAAAAATAAAAAATATATAAACCTGGAAGATTTGGAAGAAAGAGCATTTGCACAATCAGATCCAAAAGGATTTTTAAAAAAGATTCCTGATGGAGCAATACTTGATGAAATACAATATGCTCCATGTTTAGTTTCATATATTCAAACTATAGTTGATATCAAACAAGTAAATGGTATGTTTATACTAACAGGCAGTCAGCAATTTGAAATAGTAAATTCAATTAATCAATCATTAGCCGGAAGAACCGCATTAATTAAACTACTACCATTTTCTTTATCTGAATTAGAAAACCATTATAATTATTCAGGCATCGATGAAATTATTTTCAGAGGGTTTTACCCAAGAATATATGATCAAAACCTAAATCCTTGTCAGGCATACGGTGATTATATTGAAACATATATCGAAAGAGATTTGAGAAAATTGATAAATATTAAGAATATAAGTATATTTCAAAAATTCTTAAAACTATGCGCCGGTAGAATTGGACAAATATTAAATTTGAATAGCTTAAGCAATGATTTAGGAGTATCCCATACAACTATCAGACAATGGATAACAGTCTTACAGGCAAGTTATATAATATTTTTATTAGAACCATATTATAAAAACATCAGAAAGCGTTTAATTAAATCACCTAAACTTTATTTTTATGATACCGGTTTGGCAAGTTTTTTACTTGGTGTAGAAAAAATATCTTATTTGGAAGCACATCCCTTAAGAGGTAATTTATATGAGAATCTTGTAATTATGGAAGTGTTAAAACAGAGATACAATAAAGGAGAAAGGAACAATCTTAATTTTTACCGAGACAAAGCAGGAAACGAGATAGATTTAATTTATAATATTGCCCAACATATTATTCCAATAGAAATTAAAAGTAGTGAAACTATTTCAAAGGATTTTTTCAAGGGCTTTAAATCCATTGAAGATATATTAGGAATAGAGAATATTTATAAGAAAATACTTGTTTATGGTGGTGATAGAGAAGAGAAAAGGAATGATATTTATATTAG
>JAGLYS010000012.1 GCA_023132105.1 Caldifarciminota bacterium | reverse complement strand
ATAGATCGAAAGGAAAGTTTTTAACCATTAATTGTGCTGCTTTGCCTGAGAATTTACTTGAAAGTGAATTGTTCGGGTACAAAAAGGGTGCGTTTACGGGAGCATATAAGGATAAGGTCGGATTACTGAAGGTTGCAAACGGGGGGACATTTTTTATGGATGAAATCAGTGAAATGCCTATGAATTTACAGGCAAAGCTATTAAGGGTACTCCAGGAAAAGGAGATAACACCCATAGGCGGACATCTTCCGGAAAAGATAGATGTAAGGATAATTGTTGCTACGAATAAGAATCTAAAAATGATGGTTGATAAGAATCTGTTCAGGGAAGATCTATATTACAGATTGAATGTTATCCCTATCAATATCCCACCACTTAGAGAGAGAGAAAGAGATATACAGATACTTGTAGAGTATTTTACCGAAAAGTATTCGAAGAAGTATAATATGACTAAACCGAATATTGATGAAAGAGCTATAAAGAAATTCAAGAAATACAATTGGCCCGGTAATGTAAGAGAGATTGAAAATGTAATAGAAAGAATGATTATTATGGGAGTAGAGGCGGGAACATTACCCCTTATTGAAGAACCAAAAAAGGGGAATATCAAAGGGATTAAGGAGCAGGAAATAGAACTTATAAAGCAAACACTTGAAAGGACAGGAGGGAATAAGAAAAAGACAGCCGAGATACTGGGGATTGATTATTCGACTTTGTATAGAAAGATTAAGAAATACAGGATAGAAATTTAATAATAAAAAAAGGAGAGCAAAGCTCTCCCTTTTTTATATCTTAGCTTATGATTCTATTGTCCGGGAATTAATATAAGATCAACAATCAAGGAAGCTTTACCATAACCTTGAATTGAATATACTGAGCCTGTTGCGTCCGGTTGATAAGAAATTACACCTGATGCAGCTGGATCAGCACCGTATACCCAAACTCCGGCACCTGAGGCAAGACCAGCAGCTTGAGTATATGGATTTTTAAGGTTACTTGGTAATTCAGCTTGTACTACAGCTGCTGTTTGACAATATACACCCATACTATCAACAGAAACACCCTCAACAGTTACCTGCATTGTGTGCATATTTGCTTTAACAGATGCGACTTTCGCTTTGTCGATTGTTTTAACAAAGTTAGGAATTGCTATAGCTGCAAGTATACCTATGATAACGACAACAACCATAAGTTCGATCAATGTGAATCCTTTTCTCATATATACCTCCTTATTAGGTTTAACAATAGTTAATAATATAGTATGCAATAAATATACCAATTTGTAAAGCCCCTATATAAGATGATTTATTGAATGCAAGAGTATTGCAAATTGCAATACTCTTGCATATTGCAAATTGCAGAATTCAGACAGTGCAATATGTGCATAGTGAATATTTTATATATATAAGTAAAATAATATTATGCATATATTGCATTATTTATGTGCTATTGTATAGGTTAAGGATAAATATATATGATATTTGGTAAGTCATTTACTATATGAAATTCAATAATCACATTTTACAAATCATATAATATCTCATACTTCCTTAACATTTCTTTCTTTGTATAATTAAAATTATACTTAATCTTCTTTGATATTTTTATCAATTTGTTAATATTTCTAACAAAACAATCTATATCATGTGGCTTGCATAGATATTTATAATTGTTTAAAATTTCTTTATTAGGTCCAATATCTGTTGCAACGATTGGGATATTATATGATAATTCCTCTAATATAGTGAGTGGCATTCCTTCCGAAACAGATGTAAGGGTACATAATGATGCTATTTGATATAGCTCATCTATATTCTTGTGCCAACCAAGTAATCTGACATTATTTATTTTGTATTTTTTAATATATATTTCAATACTATTTCTCAATATTCCTTCTCCAGCCAATATAAATAAAAGGTTTTTATTTGATTTCATTTTCTCTGCAATTTTTATAAAATCAAGTGGTGATTTTGGTGCTTTCAAACATGAAACTTGTAATACAATCTTTTTCTTTTTGTCAATATAAAGTTTTTCTCTGACTATATCCGTATTGATAATAATACTTCTTCTTTCTACACTATTGTAAATTGTTTTATATTTATCTTTATCTCCAATTTTATATTTTAAACCAATATCTTTTACATAATTTGAAACAGATATTAATTTATTTGTAAATTTCGCTGTTATTCTTTCAATAAAAATAAATATAAAAAAACTAACCTTACTTTGCCCTAAAAAAAATCCCCATCCGTGTATAGTGTGATAAATATCATTAATATTACATAGTTTTGCAGCAATCCGTGTTATAATACCAGCTTTTGGTGTATGTGTATGGATAATAATGTTCTTATATTCTTTTCTGAATTCTAATAATTTATTCCTAATTCTTAAAAATGCCAAAATATCATATATAGGATTGATTGATCGTCTAAGTTCATTTATTTCAATAATTTCTATATCACTATTTTTAAATTTATAAAATAATCCTCCTCCATTACCTGCAATAAGCTTGATATTATACCCTTGTTTTTTTAAAAACATTAAAATTTCAAGCAGTATTTTTTGTGCTCCTCCAATATCAAGTTTGGTTATCGAATGAATTATTAAAGTGTCTTTTTTATCTTTTCTATTGTTTCCCATGCTTTTAATATATTATCCTCCATTGAATTGTAAACCCAATTCCCATATCTGCCGATTGAATATATATTGTTTTTTTCCAAATGGCTTAGATATTTATTTCTCTCATCCTTCCAATTCAAGTCGTATAGAACATATGCACTGTGGATTGGGTTTATATGTATTATATCAATTGATTCTATAGATGGTATGATCTTAATCTCTATAAGGTTTTCAATAATTTGTTTTATATTTTGAGGAATAGGTTTAAAATTTTTTGAATTTATAACTGTTTGTTTAATATCTGAATTTCCCGTATATGATATTTCAACATATATTGAATCAAAGCCATTTTTAGACATATTATTATTAAAATGTGAGTAGTAACCGACTCTATAAAAGCTATATTTTTTCTCAGGGAAATAAATCCAGTGGATATTGCTGTTTGTTTTTCCTTTAAAACCAATATTAATATTTAAAACCGAATTTATTCTTAATTTATGAGTAATATTAGCATTATCAAGAAGATTATTTAAAG
>JAGLYS010000119.1 GCA_023132105.1 Caldifarciminota bacterium | reverse complement strand
ACGAATTTATAACGAATTACACGGAGAGGAGGGGAATATTTATTGCTTTAATTTCACGAATTATGGAAAATTACACGAATGGGAAAGAGATATTTTTTATCTTTAATTACACGAAATAAGACTAATTTCACTAAGAGAAGAGGGCAGACACAGGGGTTTGCCCTACAATTACACAAATTTAGGAAGAATTTCACGAAGTGGAATAATCAAAGTGTATAAATGAAAGCAAAAGCACCATTCCAATATTCTATTTACCGTAGAGACTCAAAATCTTGCGTCTCCTTGATATCTTGTGCCTATAGAACATTAGACGCAATATCTTGAGTCTCTACCTACATCTCAATAAAAACATTGACAAATATTAAAATATTCTATATTCTATTACTTAATGCGGGTGTATCTCAGTTGGTAGAGTACAAGCTTCCCAAGCTTGGTGTCGCGAGTTCGACCCTCGTCACCCGCTTATTTTTATGAAAAGAATAAATATAATTATTTTAATGCTTATACTAATTTTAGTCTCCTGCACCAAACATAAAGACATTGCTGATGTTTCTGAGGATATTGACTCGCAGGTTGCTTTTATGACAAGAATCAATTTTGTATATTTTATAATGGAAAATGTAAAAATCGATAGAGATAGAATTACTTCTATAAAAATAATGGATATTGCAGATTCAAGTAATTCTATTGTAAGTTATGTTATCAATAAGCGATATATGTATCTTTATCCTGATGGTTCGTTTAAACCCGATAAATTACTCACATGGATTGATTTTATTATGTTTTCAGGCAAATTCTATTATAGAATGCAGGGAAATAACGATATTGCAATCGAACTCGGTGAGTATAGCTATTTAAATCAACTTATTTCAAGATTGATTGGAAACGGTATTTTAAGTATAGAGGAAGCAAGGAATTTTAAGGGAAATTTTCCTATCCCTATAGGTATTGTTAAAGATAAGGTTAATAAGATTAGAGGAATCGTTAGATGAGAATTGCAAAAGTTGAAATGGATTCACCTGCATATCGATATGGAATCAGAGAAGGGGATAGCATTATAAGTATAAATGGGCATAAGATCGTCGATAATTTAAGCCTGTCTTTTCATCAAAATGCTGGTAAATTAATTATAAAATATATTAGAAATGGGAAAATGAATTTTACCACAGTTCGAAAATATACTGATAATCCATTGGGTGTCGAAGGGTATGAAATACTCAGAAGATGTTCTAATAATTGCATATTCTGCTTTGAAAAACAGCTGCCCTTAAATGCAAGAGCAACATTAAGGGAAAGAGATGATGATTATATTCTTTCATTCCTTACAGGTAGTTATATTACTATGACAAATTTTACCGATTTTGACAGGTATAGAATAATCAATGAAAAATTATCTCCTCTATATCTGTCTATTCATGCAACAGATAGTAAAACCAGACAATTTCTGATCGGTAACGATAAATCTAAGAATATTATTGAAGAAATGAAATATTTTATAAACAATGGAATAAAATTTCATACACAGTTTGTAATATGTCCTGGAATTAATGACAGTAATATCTTAGAACAAAGCATTAGAGATATGGAAGAACTTATTTCAGGTATATTATCTATAGCAATAATACCTGTAGGTATTACAAAGTTCAGAGATTCTCTTTACCCACTTAGAATGCAAAATAGGGAAGAGGCAAAGAATTTAATTAATATGGTAGGAAAATCACAGGAATATTTTTTAAGAAATTATAAAAGAAGAGTAATTTATGCGGCTGACGAGCTTTTTATAATTTCCGGAGATAAGATACCAGACAATACCTATTATGATGATTACCCACAGTATGACAATGGAATAGGTCTTATTAGAACTTATTTGAATGAAATCGAACAGATAAATAAATGGAATAATAAATCGATTAATAAAAGAATCGCTCTTGTTACCGGAAATGCATTTAAGTATTACATTTCCAAGTATAGTAATTTATTAAAGGAAAAATATCTAATCGATGCAGATATTGTTTCTATCACAAATAGCTACTTTGGAAATTCAGTAAATGTTGCTTCACTAATTTCATTTGAAGATATAATTAATGGAATCAGGATGAGAAATAACCATTATGATCTTGTTGTATTGCCACCGGACATTATTAATAATGATGGTTTATCGATAGATGATCATAGTATTAAGTACTTGAATAAAAACTTAAAGTGTGATATTATGATTGCTAATAGAAGTTTTGTAATAACAACACAAAGGTTAATTGAAGTATGAAAAAAATAGTAATTATCGGACGTCCGAATGTAGGGAAATCAAGTTTATTTAATGCGATATTAAAAAGAAAGATTGCAATTATCGATAATAAACCAGGTGTTACAAGGGACAGGAATTATGCCGTTGCACAGTTTAATGATAAATATTTTTATATAATCGATACGGGGGGAATAATTCCTGATAATGAAGATGATCTTTCGAAAAGTGTTTTCAGACAGGTTGAATTTGCTATACAAGAGGCTGATATAATTATTTTTATTACAGATTCAAAAGAGGGTCTCAATCCGTATGATAAGGATATTGCAAATATACTGAGAAATGTTAATATTCCTGTTTTTGTTGTTGCAAATAAAGCTGATAATGAGAATAGAGCAATGGGAGCAATGGAGTTTCATCAACTTGGATTCAATGATATTATTCCGATCTCATGTCTCCATAGAATAGGGATTTACGACCTTTTGGATAAAGTATATGAATACCTACCGGATAAGAATATTCCGGAAGTAAGCGGTTTACATATTGCAATTATTGGTAAACCAAATGTGGGGAAATCATCATATGTCAATAAAATATTGAATCAGGAAAGGGTAATTGTAAGTGAAATACCCGGGACAACCAGGGATAGTACCGACTCTATTATAAAATATAAAAACAGGAAAATTATATTAATCGATACAGCCGGACTTAAACATAAAGCGAAATATAAAGAACATATCGATTATTATATGTTCCTTCGAACTGTGGATAGTATAAGCAGAGCTAATGTAGTAGTGGTAATGATAGATGCCAGTTTTGATTTAACAGTTCAGGATAAGAGGATATTCAATGTTGTAAAAAAAATGGGCAGACCTGTTATTATTGTACTTAACAAAAGTGATTTATTACCTCCTGAACTGCGAAAAAAGACAAGGGAGTATTTTGAAAAAGAGCTTCATTTCGCATCATTTGCACCGTTTCTTCTTATTTCCACATTAAGTGGCAAAGGTGTGTACAAGGTAATCGATACTGCAATTGAAATCAATAATAATATGAAAATACTAACATCTAAAAATTTGAAGGACATCAGAGATGATATAAACGAAAAATTACCCTTCGGACTAAAGTATAAAAGAGCTATCAATTTAAGAAATATAAGGCAAAATAAGTATAATCCCAATCATTTTAATTTGCAATTTAATATGAAAATCGATGTTAAGGATTTTCAACTGAAGTATATTGAAAAAGCTATAAGAAAGTTGTATAATTTTAAAGGTATACCAATAAAACTTCACTGGTGAGGTGTCTGTTATGAATATATATATACTATTCTCATTGATGATTGTTTCATATCTTATCGGAGGTATTCCCTCTGGTTATTTATATGTTAGATTTGCATTCAAGAAGAATATTAGAGATTTTGGCAGTGGGAATATAGGTTCGACAAATGTTATGCGGGTTTTTGGTAAAAAAGCAGGTATTACTACATTTGTATTTGATTTCTTAAAGGGATTTATAGTAACTCTTATTGCTAGAATCTATCTTGAACCTAATATAGCAGTATTTATAGGCGTTATGGCAATAATTGGTCATATATTTCCGGTTTATCTTAAATTTAAAGGGGGTAAAGGGGTTGCAACATCAGCTGGTGTATTCTTTGCCTTATGCCCAGCCATTTCATTTATTGCCATATCAATATGGTATGTTATTTCTAAGACAACAAAATATGTCTCTCTTGGCTCTATAATTGCCGTAGTGTCATTCCCCATACTTATGATATATCCAAGTATGTCATACCAGAGACTTCTATATTTTATGAATATAATTTCTATATTTTACTTGTTGTGATAGTTTCAGTATTACTTGTTATATTTACTCATAGAACAAATATTTTAAGATTGTTAAAAGGGAAAGAATTAAAAACCGGAGAAAAATCATGAATATATCGATACTTGGAGCGGGAAATTGGGGGACAACATTAGCTATTGTCGCAGGAGATAATGGTCACTCCGTTATGTTATGGGAATTCGATAGAAATAATTATGAAAGCATTGAAAAATATAGAGAAAATAGAAAGTATTTACCAGGTATATATTTGCCCGAAACGGTCATAGTTTCAAATAATATTGAAGATACCATTGATTTTACCGATATTGTACTCTTTGTAATACCTACTGTAGTTCTAAGACAAACGGCATTGAAAATTAAAAATCTTATACATAAAAATACTATTCTTGTAAGTGCATCAAAAGGTCTTGAGAATGGCACTCAAATGAGAATGTCTGAGATACTCAAAGAGATATTTCCACAAAATAATGTTGTTGCATTATCCGGTCCCAGTATAGCTAATGAGGTAGCTGATAAAAAACCAACGGCAATTGTAGCAGCTTCAATTAGCGAAGATGCTGCTAAATCCGTACAATACGCTTTAAGTAACGAGAATTTAAGGATTTATAAAAGCACGGATATTGTTGGAGTCGAATTGGGAGGGGCGCTGAAAAATGTAATAGTAATAGCAGCAGGTATTCTTGATGGAATGGGATTAGGAGATAATACAAAAGCAACACTTATAACAAGAGGACTTGCGGAAATTACAAGGTTGGGGATAAAATTAGGGGCAAAAAGGGAAACATTTGCAGGACTTTCGGGTCTTGGAGATCTATTTGTTACGGCAACAAGTAAACATAGCAGAAATAGATATGTAGGAGAAAGAATTGGTAAGGGTATGAGGCTGGATGA
>JAGLYS010000118.1 GCA_023132105.1 Caldifarciminota bacterium | reverse complement strand
GTATAATACTCGATTCCAAACATTCTTTTAAAGTGAAAATCGTCGTAAAAGATTATTCGGGCAATAGAAACAATTTTGCTTTTAAGATTAAAAAATCAAGGAAACTAATAAAAACATATGTATTTCCCGATACAACTTGTATGTATGAAAACGGGATAATTCATATATGTGTAAATAAGGGGGGTAAAAAGGTATTTTCAAAATCTTCCGGTATAAAGCTTGTAAAAATATTCAAAAGTAAGAAAAAATATCATATATATGGCGTCCCCTTGGGTGGCGAGTTCAGAATAGGACAGTTCATCGATACAATTTATGTTCTTACAAGAGATATATTCGATTTACAAGAGGGGAGATTTAATATTTCTCTCGGAAAATTATCATTAAGAGAACGAGTTCTGGCAAAAATAGGATATACATATAATTCATTAAATATACGATTTTCCGATTTCCCATTTGAAAAACCACTTCGAATAGAGATAAGAAACAGACGAAAATATGAAATTATTTGCAATAAGTGGAACAATCGATTTTTAGGTGTCAGCAAAGCATATATTAATAGAAACACATCTGTATTTATAGATAAAGATTCGATACCCCCTTATATTGATCGGGTAATAATTGTAGATGATACGATATTTGTTAAAATCAAAGATAATAAATCGGGTGTCAATTTTTCAACGATTTCCGCAAAATATGAAGGAATAAAATTGGTTCCGTTTCCACATAAAAATAAAGTAAAATTAATATCTAAATATAAATTACCTTCCAAAGGGGTTTTCCATTTGGAATGTAAAGACAGAGCTGGTAATAAACTGCTTTACAAATCTTCGATTTATCGTTAAAATAGTTTTTAAAAGTAAAGCATCGGAGGCAATATGAAAGAAATAGTGTACAATCCTGCAGAGATTGAGAAAAAATGGAGACGATGGTGGGATGAAAACAAGATTTATAAATTCAATATAGATAGTAATAAGCCAAAATTCTATAATTTATCGATGTTCAGTTATCCTTCGGGAGACAAATTACACATAGGACACTGGTATAACTACGGACCGGCAGATACATTTGCTCGTTATAAAAGATTAAAAGGATTTAATGTCTTTGAGCCAATGGGTTTTGATGCCTTTGGTCTTCCGGCGGAAAATTACGCTATCGAACACAGTATGCATCCTGCAAAAAGCACAAAATCCAATATTACTTTTATGGAAAAACAGCTAAAGGAGATAGGGGCAATGTTTGATTGGGAATATGAAATAGACACAAGCGATCCTCTCTACTATAAATGGACACAATGGATCTTTTTAAAAATGTATGAGCTTGGTCTTGCTTATCAAAAGGAAGCTCCGGTCAATTGGTGTCCTGAGTGTCAAACAGTTCTTGCCAATGAACAGGTAACTGCTCAGGGAGAGTGTGACCGTTGCGGAGCTAAAGTAATAAAGAAAAATCTTAAACAATGGTTTTTAAAAATCACAAAATATGCCGACAGACTTCTTGAAGGGCTTAATCGGGTTAACTGGCCCGAAAAGACGAAAATAATGCAAAGGAACTGGATTGGCAGAAGTGAAGGAGCTCTTGTAAAATTTCCTGTTGAAGGAAAAGATTTTAATCTTGAGGTTTTCACAACCAGACCCGATACACTATTTGGCGTTTCATATTGTGTTATCGCTCCTGAACATAAAATTGTAGATAAATTAACGACTAAGGAGCAAAGAGATGCTGTAAATCGTTATGTCGAAAAAACACTTCTTGAGAATGAGATTGAAAGACAATCGACGGAACATGAAAAAACAGGTGTATTTACAGGCGGTTATGCAATAAATCCTGTCAATGACAAAAAAATTCCTATATGGATAGCTGATTATGTAATTGCTCATTATGGGACAGGGATGGTAATGGCAGTACCCGCTCATGATTCAAGGGATTTTGTATTCGCAAAGAAGTTTGATTTACCAGTAATTGTTGTAATTCAACCGCAAAACGAAATATTAACCTCACTTTCAATGGAAAATGCATATATCGAACAGGGCACAATGATAAATTCGGGTCGATTTAATGATATGAAATCAGAAGAATTCAAGAAGGTTATAGTTGATTATCTTGAAGAGAATGAGTATGGAAAACGATATGTTAATTATCGTTTAAGAGATTGGCTCATTTCGAGGCAGCGTTATTGGGGAGCTCCAATCCCTATTATACACTGCCCTGAATGTGGGATTGTCCCTGTCGATACGGGAGATATACCGGTAAAACTTCCCGATATAGCTGATTTTAAACCAAAAGGGAAATCTCCCCTTGCATCTGTTCCTGAATTTATGAATGTTAAATGCCCGAAATGCGGTTCGAATGCGATGAGGGATCCAGACACGATGGATACATTCGTATGTTCTTCATGGTACTATTTAAGGTATCCCGATCCTAAAATCGAAACATATCCCTTTAATAAAAAGGTAGTAAATAAATTGCTTCCTGTCGATCAATATATCGGTGGAGCTGAACATGCTATAATGCATTTGCTATATGCAAGATTTGTTACAAAGGCACTTTTTGATGCAGGTGAAATAAACTTTGACGAACCGTTTACAAATCTTTTTCATCAGGGGACAATTACAAGAAATGGTGCAAAAATGTCAAAATCCAGAGGCAATGCTATTAATCCTGATGAATTTATCAATAAATACGGCTCGGATACATTCAGAATGTATTTAATGTTTAGCGGAAGTTATGAAGAGGGTGGTGAGTGGGATGACAGTGGAATTAACGGTATCTTTAGATTTTTATCAAGGGTTTACCATTTCTATCATAAGCATTATCCGAAAACCGGTACAACATATGTTATAGATAAGAATTTTGAAAAAAGATTACATTATACAATTAAAAGAGTAAGCACTGATATCGAAAGATTTAGCTTTAATACCGCAATAGCAAGAATGATGGAATTTATAAATGATGCAAAGGATTTTGTAAAGAAAAATATCGACACAAAAGGAACATCTGATAAAGTTATATTCAAAGGGAAATCCGATGAAAATAATCCTGATTCTCTGAAAGAATCTCTTGACAAATTCCTAATATTAATCGCTCCGTTTGCCCCCCATTTAGCAGAGGAATTGTGGCATTCCACAGGTAGAAATGATTCTATATTCAATGAATTATGGCCGGATTATAATGAGGATATACTCAAAGAAGATATTATTACTATTGCAATTCAGATAAATGGGAAACTCAGAAGCACTGTTGAAATAGAAACAAATATTACGGAAGAAGATGTAAAAGACATTGTATTAAACAATGAAAAGATAAAATTATATATCGAGAATAAAAAAATAAAAAGATTTATATACATTAAAGGAAAAATAGCAAATATAGTTATTTAAAGGCATGGAATTGAAACTACAAAGTTATTTAATCCGAATTTGTTACTAGTAATAATAAGTTTCCCATTATGAGCCCGGGCAATCGAATCAACAATTGCAAGTCCGAGACCAACCCCTTTTAGACAATTCGATTTATTCAATTGGACAAACGGTTTTTTAATTTCCTCAATCTCATTTTGAGAGAGATAAGCACCGCTATTTTTAACACCGAATATTATCGAGTTATCTTTTTCATCGCTATAAATTATAATTATTCCTTCTTCAGGTGTATACTTAAATGCATTATCAAGAAAATTATCAATAATAACTCTAATCTTCTGTTTGTCGGCATATATCATATTATTGTGAGATTCTATATCAATTCTAAAATCATAACCTCTTTCAATAGCAAGTATATTTCTATCTTCATATGCATCCAGCATTAATTGTTTTAAATTGAATTTTTCCATAACATAATAATCTTTGGCATTTTTTATCTTAACCATAGTCAATATATTTTGTATCATTTTTTCAAGACGCTTAATATTACTATCAATAATTTTTAGTGATTTTTTTTGCTTTTCATTTAATTCCTCCAAAAAAGAGTTTTTAGGTTTAAGTTAACAACTAAAACCATTCCTCTTTATATCCTAACCATAAAGGAGTTTTTTGATTTTGTCAAGAGCCTGTACTTAAATTCTATTCAGTTTATTAAAATAAGCTGGCGGCGGGAGAGGGATTCGAAC
>JAGLYS010000117.1 GCA_023132105.1 Caldifarciminota bacterium | reverse complement strand
TCATCTCAGCCGCAGGATATCCTTCGGCATGAATATAAGATATCTCCTTCATTTTCAGAGCTCCTTCAAGAGCGATAGGAAAATTTAACCCTCTTCCGAGATAGAGGAAATTTTTACAATCCTTGTAATTTTCAATAATTGATTTTATCTCATCTTTCTTTTTTAGTATCGTTTCTATCTTTTCAGGAATTTCAATAAGCTCTTTTAATATCCATTTCCCATCTTCAGAACTAAGATTCTTCATCCTGCCTAAATAAACCGCTATAAGAAGAGTCCCTACAACCTGGGCAGTAAAAGCTTTAGTTGAAGCAACACCAATTTCAAGCCCTGCATGTACATAGATACCGGCATCCGTTTCTCTTGGTATCGTACTACCTACGACATTACATATCCCGAAAACCTTTGCCCCCTTTTTCTTAGCTTCTTTTAATGCAGCAAGTGTATCAGCAGTTTCTCCTGATTGAGTTACGACAAAAACAGCAGTATTTTCATCAATAATCGGATTCCTATATCTAAACTCGGATGCATACTCTACCTCGACAGGGATACCCGCCAGCTTCTCAATTAAATATTCTGCAATGAGAGAAGCATGCCATGATGTTCCGCAAGCTATAAAGACGATTCTACTAACATTCCTGAACCACTCCCTGTAATCTTTAAGACCGTTTAATCTGACATCACCATTTTCTATATCTATTCTCCCTCTAATTGTATTTTTTATTACATCCGGTTGTTCGTATATCTCTTTTAACATGAAATGATCAAAACCACTCTTTTCAATCTGTGATATATCATACTCGATTTTTTCAAACGCAGGTGTAACGGGAATATTATCAAGTGTACTAATATATATATCTCCACCAGTCATTAAACAGATTTCTCTGTCTTTAAGATAATATATTGTATCTGAATGACCTACTATTGCAGATGCATCACTGGCAGCATATATGCCGTCATTGTTATTGGCGATTGCAAGAGCACTTCCATTCCTTGCAATAATGCTTTTGTCAGGTTCTCTTGAAGATATTACAGCTATACCATATGTCCCTTCCACTATGTTTAATGCAAGTCTTGTTGCCTCAAGCAGGTCGCCATTGTAATTCTCTTCAATCAGATGAGCGATAATTTCCGTATCTGTGTCCGATACAATAGAATGCCCCTTCTTTTTTAGGTAATCTCTTAGAACCCTGAAATTCTCGACAATTCCGTTATGAACAACGGCAATTTCACCTGTACAATCAAAATGCGGATGAGCATTTACATCACTTGGCTCACCATGTGTTGCCCATCTTGTATGAGCAATGCCTATATTCGAATATATATCTTTTGGTAAAATACTTTCTAGATTTAGAATTTTACCCCTCTTTTTAATTGCTTTTAGTTTATTATCCTTGTTAATATATGCTATACCTGCAGAATCGTATCCTCTATATTCAAGTTTTTTCAATCCTTGAATAAGAACAGGTGCACAATTTTTATTCCCTATATAACAAACAATACCACACATCATCCCTCCGTAAGAATATCTATAATATTCTTATAAAATCTTTTTGCATCTGTAATCGTTTTTCCTTCCGTTATTATTCGGACAATAGGTTCGGTTCCCGATTTCCTCAAATGAACCCAATTATCCTTAGTAATTATTTTAATACCATCTCTTTCATCGATATAATCGTTTTTGAAATATCTTTTTAAATTATTAATCGCCTTTTTATAATTAATCTGCTCCAATCTGGTTTTATTCTTGTATAAAACCTTTTCGGGAATCTTATCTCTTATTTCACTAACAGTGATATTATTCTCAGCAAAAAAAGACAATATAATTGCAATGCCTGTTAATGAATCCCTTGTTGGATTTATCTCGGGGAATATTATACCTCCATTGCCCTCTCCGCCAATTATAGAATTATTTTTAAATATTTCCTCGACAACATTAGCTTCTCCAACGGGGGATCTTAGAATCTTACAACCAAATCGATTCGCAACATAATCCATCATACTGCTTGTTGACAGATTGGCAGTGATATTTCCCTTTACTTTGTTCATAATATAGTATGTTGCTATGGGTAATGTATACTCTTCACCTAATGGCTTGCCCTTCTCATCTACAATTGCAAGTCTATCCGCATCAGGATCGACTGCGAATCCCATATCAGCTTCTACATCTATTACCTTCTTAGATAGCATCTTTAAATTCTCTGAAACGGGTTCCGGTCCTCTTGGGAAAGTTCCGTCAGGTTTATTATTAATTGAAATAACTTCTACATTCAGTCGTTTTAGAAATTCATTATTTGCAATATATCCGGCTCCATTTACCGTATCCATTACAACTTTGAATTTTTTTTTCTTAATAAGATTTGTCTTTATATATTTATTGCCTAAAATTCCTTGAATGTGACGCTCAATCCCCCCTCTATCTTCTTTATATTTGCCTATTCGATTCCATATTACCCACCTTTTCTTAGAATCAAGTAAATTATGAAATTCATCCGTTTCCTTCTTATTTAGGAATATTCCTTTTTTTGTAACGAATTTCAATGCATTCCACTCAATAGGGTTATGACTTGCCGTAACAATAACACCACCGCTAGCTCCTAATTTTCTAACATTGTATAATACGGTTGGTGTAGGAACAATACCAAGGTCTATAACATCACAACCTACCCCCTCAAGAGCTGAGGATAATGCATCAGAGAACATCTCTCCTGTTGGTCTTGTATCCCTGCCTATGACAATTTTACCTCTTCCCGAAAATACACCGAATGCAGATCCATATTTCATGATTATTTCCGTATTGATACCATCTCCTACTATCCCTCTAAGTCCTGAAACACTTGAAACCAAATTTATCATTTTATTTCCTTTTTTCAATAAAAAGCTGGTAAGCGGATTCGAACCGCTGACCTACGCATTACGAATGCGTTGCTCTACCAGCTGAGCTACACCAGCTC
>JAGLYS010000116.1 GCA_023132105.1 Caldifarciminota bacterium | reverse complement strand
GATACGATTGTGGATATTCCGTCTCAACAAACAGACACAATTATATTCAGTCTGCAATATATTGTAGATGAAGGTCAGTATCCGTTTACGGCACAGGTTAGAGACGGGGGCATACCCATAGTCGAAAAGGTAACGGATTTACAATTTTGCCCCATATATAAATTCAACAGTATACCTGATGATTATTATCTGCCATTAGGTGATTCGGGTATCGTATCACTTTCGGTTGGCAATATAGGTAATGCAAAAGGGAATAGAATGATTTCAGCCAATTGGGCGGATGTAATAAATCTAAACACATATATGGAAATCGATCCTTTATCCACCGATTCGTCCTCACAGGTATTTTATATCCCGAATGATATGCCAGGAGGAGAATATATATGTAATGTTTCGATATTGAACGGTTATTATCCCGAGACGGATACATTCTTTAAATTACGGATCGAAGGTGTAGATATAAGTGCAAGTGATTCGCTTGATAAACCGGTATATTACGACGGTGATACCGCATATCTATCCATATTGATCGATAATCATAATATGTGGAGCGGTATACTGGATGCAGCCATACAATACGGGAATTATTCCGAAGATACATCGTTTATACTCGGTGGTATGGAAAAGGGTATATCCGGTAATACTTCAGGCAGGGATACGCTATATTTCGATACATCATCTATATATATGTTCGATCCGATAAACACGGAGGGTAACGATTCCATAGCATTTAATTGGTATGTATCGAATGATTCTCTCAAACTCAGTTTTAGAACGGATTCTACAATCGGGAAAGGCAATTGGACCGATGTCGATACGGGTGTAAATTATCCTATATCTATTTGGACACAGATTAAGGTTGAAAATATATTAACGATTAACCAGTGGATGGATTCACTTCTATATATACTAAATGCTATCGATACAACGGTATTCGATACATTTCCATATCAGAGGGAGATTATAACATTTAATTTGCCCGTATCGGATTTGATACCGAAAGCCGCATGGGGTATATATTATCCATCAGGCAGATCCATCATATTGGATGAAAGGTATATCTATTCTATGAATGATTCCCTTACAGTTGTTACGGATAAGGGGAGATACGAACTGCTCGATACGGTTAAAGCAACAATTTATAAGAATTTCCCCGATACGAACTATAATTTCAAATATAATGTATATTTTTCTCCAAACAACATTGTAGAAGACAGTTTTATACTTTCGGGTGATACAACCGAATTTTCATTTACAATTCCCGATTGGACACGATCGGGCAGTTATTCGATCGATTATCAATTATCGAATAATAGTAAATCTTCCGATGGCTCTAAATTACATCATAGAATCGAATGTAAAGAGGAGGTATCATTTAATAAAGTAATTAACGATGGACAATTGGTATCTCATAAGGATTTTGTAGATAATCAGAAGAAAATAGCCAAAGAATGGATGGAAGGGAAACGAATTATCGAGAGATCGGATTCTACAATATTGGAAGGAAGCCATCCGTTCGATGTTACGGGTATAACGGTCTATTTCAATAAGGTAATTATGGACACGAATATATATCATCTTGAAGATACTGCAAAATTGTGGATAAATATATATTCGGATATAGATATGAACTGTTCGTTAATCCTCTCATCGACAGGTTTGGAAGTCGATACGGTCGATTTATCGTTGAGTAAGGAGACTCCAAATAACTTCGAATTGAAATACCCGATAATCGGGTTCGAAAGAGGAATGAATGAGATGTATCTCAATCTTATAAGGGACAGTGTGAGCATTGCGGGAATGATACAATACTTCGATGTGGAGATACCTGATACAATAGCTCCCGAGATAACGATTATAAGCGAACCCGAGAATACATATTCATCGATACCGTATGAGGTTAATGTTCAAATATCGAGTCCGGATTCCAATAATACGATATACGATACATTATATTATCGTACTTCAAGTATCGGATCATACTGGTATGCGGTTACATCGAGCAAAACGGGAGATAATACATATAGATATATAATTCCCGCACAATCGAGAGGGACATTAATCGAATACTATATAACGGCACGGGATTCATTCGGTAATTGTACACAATATCCCGGTGACGGTTTGAAATCATTTTGGGTATTGACGCCTATGAAACCTTTATGGAGCGAACCGACATATAATACGGATACGGTAGTAGTGCTAAGCTGGTTCCCGCCTTCCGAGATGATAACATATCATTGTGGGATTAAATCGGATACGGTTAATGTAAAGGATACAATTGTAGCGGTGAAATTCATTCCACAGTATTTGCCGGCAAGATTGAATAAAATAGGCGTGTCATTTGCGGATATCGACAGTACAAAATCGGGAACAATGTTCAATATCAGAATTAAGGCATTGGAAAATACAAGAGACATCGATACTATAATAGTATATATATATCAGGTTTGCGATTCTCTTCCCGGTACACAAACCGATTCGATTATATTCGAAAGAAGTGTAAATGAATATGAAGAATTTGATTTCCCCGATATACAGGTGAATGAAAATGGCATATTTATAGGACTTAAATGCTTATCAGATAAGGGGATCATATTCGACGGATATGGCACGGGAAGTCATTCGGCAATCTATTCGGATAACAAATGGTCAGATTTAACATCAGGAGAAGCACATATAAGCGGGTTTATGTCATATATACCCGAAAGCAGAAAGAGACAATCTTCCATATTATCATTCAATGTTCTAAGATATTCCTATAATGATACTATCTGGTCGGAGATAGGATCGGATATAAGCGATACGCTATTCGTAGATTCTTCTGCTGGTGAAAATAGTAGATATTCATACAAAGTAGAAGCAAAATTCGATAATCCGAATAATTCGTTCTTTTCCAGTCCATGGGATGTCTTTATTGATTTAACACCTCCGTTACTCGATACTGTTTTAATAACATCCGCTATCGGGGATATTGTTCAAATCAATGCCATATTGAAGGATACATCCGGAATAAGATGGGATTCATTCGGATATGAATGTAATGACAGTATATTCGTTATACCTTCGGATAGCAGTATGGATAGTAATTACTATTATTCGATGCTATTTACGGAGGACACATTGAATTATTTCATAGTTGCATACGATTCTTCATTGATTTGCAACAATGCAAGATATCCTGATACGGGATATTATATCTGGATTAATGGCAATTCGGGCATTTTCAGAAAGAGATTGGTTGATTCGACATATGTTGCGAAACTTCCGCAGAATCCCGTGAGAAACGGAACGATATTGAAATATGCACTTTCAAGAAAAGCAAATGTTAAGATTGCTTTATATAATATAATGGGGAGAAAGTTAAAGACACTGGACAGCGGACTTAAAAAGCAGGGTTATTATTCGGTTCCTATTGGAAATGATATAATGCCGAGTCAGGGTGTATATTTCATTAAGGTTGAATTGGGAGATTATAAAAAGACAATAAAGTTGGTGAAATTGTATTGAGAGAGGGAAAGAGAGATCCACCACGAATTCACGAATTTGGAACGAATTACACTAAGAGAAGGGGAGATAATTATTGCTTTAATTTCACGAATTAGGGAATAATTTCACTAAGAGAACGGAATATCTTTTTATCTTGATTCCACGAATTGGAGACAAATTTCACGAATGGGGTAGGGAATATTATTTATTTCTATTTCACGAATTAGGGCACGATGCATCGTGCCCCTACAATGTCATCCTGGTCCTGTGCTGACCCTGAAATAAACCTGTCCTGACGCAGGTCAGGATTCAGGGTGACATTACTTGATTCAGTATTATTTCAGGATCTGGTATGAGATTCTGAATCAAGTTCAGAATGACAAGGAAAGGTAGAATGACAAAGAGGAGAAAATCATGAATTTAATGAATTCGTAATTTGCAATTTAAAATTCACAATTTACGTTCTCTATGGCATTGTCATTCCTTGTTTCTCTTCTGTTCTTGATTTTAATTTGAAATATGATATAATATAACTAATTAAATAGGAAAAGGAAGAAATAACATAGTGGTAGGTTGCAAGTAACAATTTACAAGAATTGAATGTCAAGAATCAATAGGATTTAAGGCGAAATAGATGAAAAAGCTAATTTTAATACTAATCACATTATCATTTATTTACCCAATAATTAGCATAGGTGTAGATACTGATAGTATAGGTATAATATATGATAATGAAGGGCATCTTCATTTCAGGGAAGGATTAAATGGTGCTCATCCTATAATTAGTTGTCTTCACGCTGATGGACTTCAATATTACAATGATTCTACCAATCCTCATATTGATTCCATTAAGTTCTACAGACATGCTTCTGATTGTCCAATGACCGGATTATTAAACGGGAAAGTGGATATAGTTTCAATAGCAGGAGATACGAGAATTGATACAAGGAAACATTCTATGATATATAATGTATCGATATATTGTATAGGATATGAGGTTTTAAATAAGAGTTATTTTATTGTAAAGCCATATTGGGAGAAAATAAAATTTAACATTATACCATCGAAAAACCTTTTAGGGTTAATATATGCAGACAACTCTACTGATTCCAATTTTCGTTATTATGTAACAAATGATCCGTTTAATTCAAATACAAATTTAAGGAACTGGTATTGGAATACAAAGCAAAAGGCAGGAGCAACAGATTCAATTTATGCTGATTCAATCGAAGATGCAAAATTTAGGGACGGAGTATATTATGTCAGAGTAAAAGCATTTGATATTGATAGTAATTATGTTACTAAAGATATTAAGGTTGTTATTGCCAATTTCAGACCAAAAGCCAAGATTACAATCCCATTTAAGGGGCAGAATAATGTATATTTAAATCAAAAAATCTATATTGCATTCAGTGAAAATATGAATAAAAGTGTGGATTTGAAATCAGCTATCAACATATCTCCCGGTGTTTCTGGGAGTTGGCAATGGACAGGTTATAATATGGTAGAATTTATTCCTTATCCCG
>JAGLYS010000115.1 GCA_023132105.1 Caldifarciminota bacterium | reverse complement strand
TCGTTTCACTCCTCGCAATGACATTGATGAGTTCAATTAAGCTGGTTAATATGTCCATACCTATCTACCTTATATATGACGTAACTACTTGACAAGATGCACTAATATGATTAGTATATTGCTCTATGAAAGAGCTTATTATTCACTCTACAAATATAGAGAGTAAGAATTATTTTGATTTTAATATTCCTGCTAATAAGTTGAGTATTAAAGAAATCCCCTCTGATTCCCCTATCAAAATTAAAGGGAGCATAGAACGAATCAGTACTCGATTTTTTGTTAAATGTGGTATTGATTTTAAATTGAAATTGCAATGCTCAAGATGCTTAGATTATTTTGAAACTAAATTTAATGAACATATAGAAGTGTTTTATGAGAAGATAAACAATACAAATAAAAATGAGGTAGAACTAAGCGAAGATTCATTTACATATGAATATAAAGGTAACAATATTGACCTTACGCAACTGGTTTATGACACAATATTATTAAATAAACCAATGAAACCGCTTTGCTGTTCGGATTGTAAAGGAATGAAAATTAAGAATAAAAATATTGATTTGAATTTAACATTATAAGATTATAAGGAGGATAGTATGCCAACACCGAAACGCAGACATTCAAAAACAAGAGGAAGAAAAAGAAGAACTAACTGGAAATTAGAGAGACCCTCGATAGCTTTATGTCAAAGATGCCACAATCCTATGATACCACACCATGTTTGTCCTACATGTGGATATTATAGAAAAAGAGAGGTTATTGTAACAGTTAAGAAAATGTAATGAATTATAAAATAGCTTTTGATGCATCCGGTGGTGATTTTGGATATGCTCTTAATATAAATGGTGCAATATTAGCATTGAAAGAAAAAAACGATATAGAAATTATATTAATTGGCAATGAATCCTGTATCCGCCAAGAACTGTCCAATTATCAAAACATCCCTCTCGATAGATTGAAAATCATTCATACAGATGAATTTATTAAAATGGATGATGCTCCGACTATTGTGAATACATTACAAAATTCATCAATTGTTAAAGGGATAAAAATGATTAAAGAGAAAAAAGCAGATTGTTTCTTAAGTGCTGGTAATTCGGGAGCTTGCATGGCTGCTTCTATCTTATTTCTTGGCAGATTAAAAGGAATAAGAAGACCTGCAATTGCTGCAATTATTCCTACGATAAAGGGACCCGTTTTGATACTTGATGCAGGGGCAAATTCTGCAATTAAATCCGAAG
Source organism: Caldifarciminota bacterium (assembly GCA_023132105.1). GTDB lineage: Bacteria > Hydrothermota > 32-111 > QNBC01 > QNBC01 > JAGLYS01. The sequence continues at coordinate 11,161 of JAGLYS010000115.1, read as the reverse complement.
ATCTCCTACAATTCGGGATAATGGGAAGTATATATTCAGAAAAAATATTATCTATTGAAAATCCCAGAGTAGCATTATTGAATATGGGCTCAGAGGAAAAGAAAGGACCAAAAATGCTTCAGGAAACATTCAAATTACTAAAGAACAGTGAAATAAACTTTACAGGAAATATTGAAGGTAATGAGATACTGGAAAACAGATGTGATGTTGTAGTAACAGATGGATTTACCGGAAATATAACAATAAAAACGCTTGAAGGTTTTATCCCATTCCTAAAAGATATCATTAAGGATAGTTCCGGAATAGTTCATAAATATTTCACTGCCAAATTGCTAAAAAAGGAACTGTCTCATTTTACATATGAAGCATATGGAGCAGCTCCTCTTTTAGGTGTAAATGGTATTAGCTTACTTTCACATGGACGGTCAAGTGCTTTAGCAATAAAAAATGCAATTCTAACTGGCAGAAAAAATATTGAAGAAGACATCAATAATGTCATTTTAAAACATTTAACAAAGTGAGGTAGAGAAATGAGTAGAATAAAGATTATAGGCACTGGCTCTTATCTCCCGGAAAAGATACTCACAAATTTGGATCTTGAAAAAATAGTTGATACAACAGATGAATGGATTTCAACAAGAACTGGAATCAAAGAAAGACGAATCACAGATGAGAATACAGCTGTCTCGGATTTAATGACAGAGGCATCAAAAAAAGCAATTGAAATGGCAAACATACCACTTTCGGAAATTGACGGTATCATTGCAGGAACTATTACACCTGATATGATGTTCCCTGCAACTGCATGTATTATTCAGAAGAATCTTGGCATAAAAAATAAGTTTGCATTCGATTTGAGTGCAGGATGTTCAGGTTTTATATATGCTTTAGAAGTTGCCAATAATTTCATAAAATCCGGAAATTATAAAAATCTTTTGGTTATAGGCGGTGAAACACTCACAAAGATAACTAACTGGTCAGATAGAAATACATGTGTTTTATTTGGTGATGGAGCAGGAGCTGTTGTAGTTACAGAAAGCTCTGACGATTCAGGTGTTTTGTCTTCAATGATTGGTGCTGCCGGCGAATATGGTGACTTACTTTATCAACCGGCAGGGGGTTCCAGGATGCCAGCATCAAAAGAAACGATAGAAAAGAATCTACATACGGTAGTTATGCAAGGAAGCGAAGTATTTCAGCATGCTGTAAGGTCAATGCAGTCTGCGGGTGAAGAGGTAATAAAAGCAGCAGGTATCACTTCAGATGATATTGATATCTTTATTCCTCATCAGGCAAATATTAGAATACTTCAGTCAACCGCAAAAAGATTGAAAATACCTATTGAGAAAGTTTATATAAACATAGATAAATATGCCAATACATCTGCTGGTACACTTCCGATTGCTCTTGATCAAGCAGTTAGATCAAATGAAATAAAAAAGGGTGATATAATTCTATTTGATGTATTTGGCGCAGGACTTACCTGGGGAGCTGCAATAGTAAGGTGGTAATATATGAGTAAAATTGCTGCTATTTTCCCGGGACAGGGGGCACAAAAAATCGGTATGGGAAAAGATTTGAAAGATGATTTTCTTCAAGTCTCTCAAATGCATAAAAAAGCTGATGAAATACTCGCTTTCAAGCTATCCGAATTGATTTTCAACGGACCGGAAGATGAACTTCGAATATCATCGAATACTCAACCGGCTATATACTTGAACTCGGTATCGATATTCTCTTTATTAAAAAACAATTATAAAATCGATTTCCAGTTTACTGCTGGACATAGTCTTGGCGAGTATGCTGCCCTTTATGCTTCCGGTGTAATTTCATTTGAGGATGGTTTGAAACTTGTAAGAAAGAGAGGTGAACTTATGTCGGAAACCTCTAAAAACAGTGAAGGAACAATGGCAGCAATAATAGGCTTAACATCTGATAAAATCAATGATATAATAAATGAAGCATCTATGAAAGGAATAATTATTGCAGCAAATTTCAATTCACCAGAACAGATCGTAATATCAGGTGAGAAAACCGCTGTTGAATATGCGTGTGATTTATCCAGTGAAGCCGGGGCAAAAAGAGCGATTATATTAAATGTGAGTAATGCTTTTCATTCTCCCCTCATGAAAGAAGCAAGCGATGAATTTGCCGGATTTATTGATGGGTTTTCATTTAATAATGCAAAAATCCCATTTTTTGCTGCCGGGAATCTTGAATTATACACAAACGGAGAAGAAATCAAGGCATATCTAAAGAAACAGATTATGTTACCTGTCCGTTGGGTAGAAGCAATCGAGCATTTGAAGATGAAGGGTGTCAATCAATATATTGAAATAGGTCCCGGGAAAACTCTCTGCAATCTTATAAGAAAAATTGATAAATCCCTGGAAACCAATTTTATTAATTCAACTAATACATTCAATAATTTTGGCAATAAGGAGTAGATATGAAATTCGAAAATAAAAGTGCATTGATCACTGGTGGAAAAAGAGGAATTGGCAAAGCTATAGCTCTTAAATTTGCTGAGAATGGGGTAAATGTCGCAATAATCGATATTGGACCTGACAATGATAATGAACTGATAAAAGAATTCAGTACATTTGATATAAAATTTATTTATAAGGAAACTAATGTTGCAGATAGTAGTGAGGTAAATAAAACCATAAATGATATAGTCGAAGTATTAGGTTCTATTGATATTCTTGTGAATAATGCAGGTATAACAAGGGATAATTTGCTTATTAGAATGGAAGATAGTGAATGGGACAGTGTAATAAGTGTTAATTTATCAGGAACTTATAACTGTACAAAAGCAATTCTACCGATAATGATGAAAAAAAGATGGGGAAGAATTATCAATATTGCATCTGTAATCGGAGAAATCGGAAATATAGGACAGTCTAATTATGCAGCATCCAAAGCTGGTATAATAGGTTTTACAAAATCTGTAGCAAAGGAGGTAGCAAGAAGAAATATCAATGCAAATGCAATTGCACCTGGATTTATTGAAACTGAGATGACAAAAAAACTTCCGGAAAATATTGTAACTAATTATCTAAATTCCATTCCTCAAAAGAAACTTGGAAAGCCCGAAGATGTGGCAAATACAGTTTTATTTTTAGCATCCGATATGGCTGATTACATTACAGGACAGGTCATAAATGTTGATGGTGGTTTAGTAACATAAAAAAAGGAGATTTATATGAACAGAGAAGAAATTTATGGTAAACTTAAAGAACTGATGGTTGACAAACTTGGTGTTGATGAAGACAAAATTAAAGAAAATTCACATATTATAGATGACCTTGGAGCGGATTCTCTTGATGTTGTTGAATTTGCAATGGGAATTGAGGACGAATTTAATGTCCCGAAAATTCCTCAAGATGATATCGAACAATTAACTACTGTAAATTCAATACTGGATTATATTGAAGATAAAACAAAATAATGGGGTTTATATGACAAGACGTGTTGTTATTACCGGTCTTGGTGTTGTTTCCCCAATAGGGATAGGAAAACAAAACTATTGGGATTCTCTTGTTTCCGGGAAATCAGGTATAACACAAATTTCTAAATTTCCATTAGAGGGCTTTGCATCAAAGATTGCCGGTGAAATCAGTAATTTCAATCCTGAAGATTACGGATTTTCCAGAAAAGATATAAGAAGAATGGATTTAATATCAATATTTGCTGTAATAGCAGCAAACGAAGCAATGGAAGATGCTAATATTGTAATAACGGATCCTTATAGAGCAGGTGTAATGGTATCCTCCGGGATTGGTGGTATTACTACATTTGAAATTCAGCACTCGAATTTAATTGAAAGAGGACCTACAAGAGTCAGTCCGTTTTTTATACCAATGATGATTCAAAATACAACCCCGGGTGAGATTTCAATTCGATTCAATTTAAAAGGACCGAATTTCTCAATTGCTTCCGCATGCGCATCATCGACACATGCAATTGGGGAATCATTCGAAACTATCCGTAGAAATGATGCAGACATTATGGTTACAGGCGGAGCTGAAGCTGCTATTACAGAAATGGCAGTAGCTGGATTTTCATCTATGAGAGCTTTATCAACCAGAAATGATGAACCTGAAAAAGCCTCCAGGCCTTTTGACAGAGAAAGGGACGGATTTGTAATTGCAGAAGGTTCGGGTGTTATCATACTTGAAGAACTGGAACATGCAATAAAAAGAGATGCCAAAATTTATGCGGAAGTTACAGGATATGGAGCTACAGCAGATGCTTATCATATAACAGCCCCGTGTACCAGTGGTTTAGGCTCAGCCAAAGCTATGGAATTTGCCTTAAATAAAGCAGGCATTTCAATTAATGATATAGATTATATCAATGCTCATGGAACCTCAACACCGTTAAATGATAAAATAGAAACCACAGCAATTAAGACACTATTTAAAGAACATGCTTATAAATTAGCGGTAAATTCCACTAAATCTATGACCGGACATTTACTTGGAGCTGCAGGAGGAGCTGAGGCAATCGCAACTGTTTTACAAATTCAGAATAAAATACTTCATCCGACAATTAATTACACAACAAAGGATCCTGAATGTGATTTGGATTATGTCCCGAATAAAGCAAGAAATTTTGAAATTAAAAATGCGATTTCAAATTCTTTGGGATTTGGCGGACATAATGCCTCGATTGTTATAAGCAAATATGAGTAATTTAAAGGAGTTGGAGAATAAAATCGGTTTCAAGATTGATAAAGATATTCTCCGACTCTCTTTAACCCACAAATCAACCTCCACAAATAATAACGATAAACTTGAATTCTTAGGAGATGCAATACTTGAATTTATTATATCAAAATACCTGTTTGGCAAATTTAAACAGAGCAATGCAGGTGATCTTTCTCGAATAAGAGCATACATCGTTAGTCAAGATTATTTAACAAGTATTGCCATTAGTATTAACCTTAATAAATATATAATACTTGGTAAAGGTGAAACATTAACGGGAGGAAAAGAAAAGCCTTCTATCCTGAGTAGTACTTTGGAAGCATTAATTGCTGCAATATATATGTCAAATGGCATAGAAGATACGGAGTTATTCATATCAAAGACATTTAATTTAGAGAACATCTCATTTGAGACGAATGAAAATTACAAAGGAATATTTCAATCCTATTCCCTAAATTTATTTAAAGTAATACCATATTATATGACCGAACTCTGCAATAACCATTATCAATCCAAGGCATTTATTGATGAAACTTTCTATGGAAAAGGTAGGGGGAAAACTAAAAAATCCGCAGAAATCAATGCAGCAAAAGATGCACTTACTAAATTAAAACTACTATAATTTTCTTTTTAATTCAGATATTTTTTTTGTAATCTCTTCTGAGTTTTTAAACATTATTGCATTTCTCAACATCTCTTTAGCCTTTTTATTATTACCATTAGTAAAATATATAAGAGCAATATGGTAATATATTATACCTGATTTCATTTTTGCCAAAGCTTCATAATAATATTTAATTGAACTACTATACTCCCCTCTTAAATATAATAAATAACCTTTGCTATCCAGAAAATATGGGTTATTTGGTTCTAATGATATAGCTTTATCTATTAATATTTCCGAAGAATCTATAAGGGTCGTATCCGATTTGTCTTCAATAAGAAGGTATCCCAGATTATTATAGGCATTAGCATCCAGAGAATCAATAGATATTATCTTTTCATACATTTTGGCGGCACTATCCCTATTGCCCTTGATTATCAGCATATCCGCAAGGAGATAGAGAGGAATTTTCTGATCGGTGAATTTCACCAAATAACCTTTGGCCTTCTCATATTCTCCCTTATGATAAAGAACCTGTCCCTTTAAATTGTATATGTAATTTGTATCATTTAATGTAAATTTATCAACCGCTCTATTGATATAGGAAAAAGCAGAATCAAACTCGTTCAATTGCATCTCTGTAAGAATAATATGATAATAACCCTCTTTGAAGTCAGGATAGCGTTTTACAGATTCCTTATACCATTTCAAAGAATTATTAAGGTCTTTGTATAATGTATGGAGATTTCCTAAATAAAAACAGGATAAATATTCAGAGGAATCCACTGATATTGATGTCATATAATAAGAAAATGCATATTGAATATGTCCCATATTTTCATTGATTTTCCCCAGATATCTCCAATATCTTGCATTATTTGGGTTTATATACAAAAGTGTATCAAGGAGATTCTTTAACTTTTGCTTCTCATTTTTACTATAATAAAGATTCACAAGTTTTTCTTTGATAAAATAATTGTCCGGCATATTTTCATATATCATTATAGCACTATCCGGCTTATTTGTTTCCTCATATAGCATTGCTTTCCCAATATTAGCATAAATAACAAATGTATCACCAAGTAAAGCAAGGGAATCAAAATATATAAAGCTACTGTCAAATTTTCCATATTCTTTGAACAGTAAAGCTTTATTCTTAAAATAGAATGATTCCGGTAAAATATTCATATTATCATTAATATATCCAAAAGCATCATTGTATTTTCCATCATTTAAAAGCATCGTAATATAGACAGTTAAAAATGGGGCTTCCCTATAATTCATTTCGTTATAAAGCCTATTATATGCAGACATTAGTGCGACTTTATTACCTTTATTATAATATATTATTGCTTTTAATTTTAGAATATCAATATTATCACCAAATAATTTCTCATATTTATTGATACCCCTTAGTGCTTTTTTTACTTTATTTTGATTTATATGGAGTTGTATTATATCTTTCAATATTTCCGGATCATTCAATACCTTAAAGGATTTTAAGTATAATTTTTCAGCTTTTCCATATTCACCCTCCTCAATAAGATATTTTGCCTTAGTATAATCCAATATCGCTCTTTCTTCTTTACTCTCGGCAAATATTATATTAAATGAAATTATTAAAATAAATAGGAGGAGCAATTTCCTCCTATTTATTAAAAAGGTAATTATTCCTTTACTACCCATAATTTAACGGCACCATATATTTCTGAATGCAACTTTATTTTAATATCATAGACACCAAGTTTTTTTATTGGTTCTTCAACAATGATCATTTTATGATCTATTTCATAACCTTCTTTCTTGAGAAGTTTTTCAATATCACTATTGGTTACAGAACCATATAATTTGTCTTCTTCTCCAGCTTTAACACTAATGGTAAGGGATAATTTTGAGAGTTCTTCACTTAGTCCTTCAGCATCTTCTTTAGCTTTGTATACCTTTTTCTTTGCAGAGGATACTAAATGTCCAACTCGCTTTCTATTGCTTGCATTATCAATAATAGCTATGCCTTCGGGAATAAGGTAATTTCTTGCAAAGCCATCTTTTACTTTCACTACTTCCCCTATTTTTCCTATTTTTTCTACATCCTTAAGTAAAATTATTTCCATATTATACCCCTACTTATAAAAATCAGAAACAAAAGGAAGAAGGGCTATTTCCCTTGCTCTTTTTATCTCTGTTGAAAGCTTTCTCTGATGTTTTAAACAAACTTTTGTAACTTTTCTAGGTAAAATCTTGCCTATATCACTAATAAATTGTTTCAATAAATCTACATTTTTGTAATTAATTTCCAAACTATTATCATTACAAAATCTACATTTTGTATATTTTTTTATCATATTTCCTCCTGATTAAAATGGAAGATCATCAAGCTCTTCATCTTTATCAATCTGTTTTTCCTGTTCTTCCTCAGGAATTTCTTCTGTTTTCTCCTCTGCTTCACCAGCCATTTCAAACATCTTTTCAAGGATCTGCATTCTATTGCCTACTATTCTATAACTTTTCCGTTGCTGGTTATCAGTTGTAGTCCATGTATCCTCCTGCAAGCGTCCTTCAATATACACGGGGGTTCCTTTATGTAATCTTTCCTTCACCCTATCAGCAAGATTTCCATAAATACTTACTCTGATAAAGAGCGTCATCTTTTTCCATTCATCTGTTGCAATGCTGTGATACATATGATTATTAGCAATATCAAAATTTACAACAATTTTATTTGATTTGGTAAATCTGATATCCGGATCTCTGGTCAACCTTCCTGTTATCATTATATTATTAATATTAGGCATTCTTATTTCTGACATTATAACCCCCTGATTATAATTTTATGATATTAAATCTTAAAATACCATCTCTAATTTTAAAATCTTCTTTGAGCATGGAGATAACCTCTGGTTTTAATTCATAATTAAATAGGACAAAATAGCCATTAACCTGCTTCTTTATTATATAAGCAAGTCTTTTAAGTCCCCAGCGGTTAACCTCTTTAACCTTTCCTGATTTTTCAAATAGTTTTTTGATAAAATCAATTTCCACTTCTAATCCTGCTTCATCAAGTTCAGGGTTTAGTATAAAGAGACTTTCATATTCGTGCAAAATACACCTCCTAAGTTATTCATTCACTAATTTGATATTAAACTTATTCATAGCTGAAATTATATCATTATTTATCCATTCAAAAATCGCATCATTAGCTCTGTTGCTTATTTCTCGTATTTCATTCATTTCAGTGCTTGAAAATTTCTCAAGTACATAATCTTTGGTATCTTTATCGGGACTTCCGATACCAATTCTTAATCTTGGGAACCTTTCATTTTCCAATGAATAAATAATCGACTCAATCCCCTTATGTCCCCCATCACTTCCTTTTTCTCTAATTCTTATTTGACCGAATGTGAGATTAATATCATCACATATAATTATCATTTTGTTGAAATCAATGTTATATTTGTCAACAAGTTCGGCAACTGCTTTACCGCTTATATTCATATATGTTGTAGGCTTTGCAACAATGACATTATAATTTCTATATCTCTTAGAGAAATAATAATAACTACCTTTCCCGGGCTGGAATCTTCTTTTAAACACTTTAGATAACATATCCACAACTATATAGCCAACATTATGTCTGGTATCATAATATTCTTCTCCCGGATTACCTAAACCTACAACTAATCTATTCATAATTACTCAGATTATTTTTGTTTCTCTTCTTCCTTCTGCTCTTCCTTCTTTTCGGTAATTACTTCGGGTTCTACTGCCTCTTCTTCAATTTCCGGTTCTTCCTCAACTTTAACATGAGGAATCACTATTTCTGCAACTACATTATCCATACCTCTGTCAACCTTTACATCACCGAAATCAAGATCCTTTACATATATCTTTTCGCCAACATTCATGTTTGTAATATTGTATATGATTCTCTCAGGTATTTTACTGGGAATTGTCTCAATATCAATATCATGAATTATCTGCTCTAACATACCACCCTCTTTCACTCCTTGTGCTATTCCTTCAAGAGATATCGGAACAGTTACCCTTACTGTTTCACCCTTATGTATCAATCTAAAGTCAATATGAACAGGTGTACCTTTTAAAGGATGATTTTGTAGTTCTTGTATAATAGTCATATAAGATTTAGTCTTAATTTTGAGATTAATAACAGTACTCTCAGATGGTATTTCCCTTAATAGATCTGTTAATTTTTTAGAATCTATTTCAATTAATTTTGTTTTTTCACCACGACCATATATTATACCGGGGGTAATATTACTGCTTCTTAATCTTTTACTGCCTTGTTTACCCTTCTCCTTTCTTATGTCTGCTTTGATGCTAAATTCATTCATATAAGCCTCCTAATATCTAATAAAATAATGTGCTTAAAGATTTTTCTTCATGTATTATACTAATTGCTTTGCTTAATAATCCCGCAAGAGACAATACAGTCATTTTCTCTAATCGTTTTGCCTCAACTATGGGAATAGTATTGGTAGTTACAAATTCATCGATATCTGAATTTGCAATTCTTTCTATAGCATTGCCCGAAAGAAGGCTATGCGTACAACAAAGAGTTATTGATTGTACTTTTTTTTCCTTCAATGCTTTTGAAGCCCCAACAAGTGTTCCTGCCGTATCGACAATATCATCGATTATTATACAATTCTTCCCTTTAACATTACCTACAATATGCATAACTTCTGCATGGTTAGGTCTGGGTCTCCTCTTATCAATTATAGCAATTGGAGGTTCCCCCAACCTTCTAGCAAATGATCTTGCTCTTTTAACACTCCCGGCATCAGGTGATACTATTACCAGGTTTTCCATATTCTTTTTCTTGATATACTCAACAAGGACTGTTTCTGCATACAGATGATCTACCGGGATATCAAAGAACCCTTGTATGGTTTCCGAATGTAAATCCACAGTCAAAACTCTACTGGCACCTGCAATCGTAATAAGATTTGCTATCAATTTTGCAGATATAGGAATCCGTGGTTCATCTTTTTTATCCTGTCTTGCATAACCGTAATATGGAATAACTGCTATTATTCTCCTGGCGGATGCTCTCTTAATGGCATCTATCAAAAGAAGAAGTTCCATCAAGTTGTTTGCAGGAGGAAATGTAGGCTGAATAATAAAAGCATCGGCACCTCTTACATTTTCATTTATTTTTATCCAGATTTCCCCGTCAGAGAATTTATTTACAATAGCAGAACCTAAAGGATGTTCAATATTTTCCGCTATTTCCCTTGCCAGAGGGAGATTAGCGTTACCTGCAAATATTTTTAGTTTCTTATACATAATTATCCTTTCATATAATAATTTCACTGGGGCGGTAGGATTCGAACCTACGATTGCGGGCTCCAAAAACCCGTGGCTTGCCACTTGCCCACGCCCCAAAATTTAGATTTTCATTATATATAATTATGTTTAATATGTCAATAAGATATATAACTTAGAAAGTAGATAGGCATAGACATACTAATCAGTTAAAAGTATCAAGTGGTAAGTTACAAGTTCGTAAATCGTAAACTGAAATTCGGGAAATTGTCATTGCGAGGAGTGGAACGACGAAGCAATCTAAATTTACTCTTATGGGATTGATTCAGTTTGTTTCGAATGCTTGAAAATTAAAATCCATAGAAAAATTATATTTATCGTATAATCTTATTACTTTATTTTCAATCTCTTTATAATATTCACATATAAACCATTTCTCTCGATAATTTACATCTAATTTCGGATAATTTTTTCAAGCATTCTTTTCCTTTGAGTACCAGTATTTATTTCCTTTAATAAATTCGTTTATTCCTTTCTTTTCTATTTTTCTTAGATTCTTTAT
>JAGLYS010000114.1 GCA_023132105.1 Caldifarciminota bacterium | reverse complement strand
GGGTTTCCCGCCGATTATATCATCCATGCCATTCGATTGAAACAAATTTATTGTCTCTCCCGTATTCGCAGTAAATACCCTTACTTCAACACGGTAAAAATCATTTGCAGATATACTTGTCGTAATTAGAACTGATAAGATTAAGATAAATATCTTTCTTTTCATACAACCTCCATTGTTAAACTATTTTACTTAAAATATTAAATTGTGTCAAATGTTTACAATTTACGATTTACATTCTCTTTGTTGTTGGCTTTCCCGTTTTCACCCTCACCTATGTCCTCTCCCATAAAGGGCGAGGAAGGAATCTTTATATTGCGTCTCTACGCTTTACACCATAGTAATAGAAGTTTACAATATAAATGTATGATACTCAATATAAGTTATAGAAAATTATCATTGGGAAAATTCATTATTGGAGAATATAAAGGATATATCCTTTATATAGGCTTGCCCGGGAAGAATAATATGTTGAAACTTGTACAATTTGCTAAAAAATGGGGATTTGTAATATTTATCAAAAATGATATTGGTACATATAATTCAAAACTATTAAATGAAATCGAAGAATATTTTAGTGGTAATAGAAAGAAATTTACAATTAAATATATAATATTGGGAACTTTATTTCAAAAGAAGGTCTGGGAAGAAACTTTGAAAATAAAATATGGAAAGACATTAAGTTACGGAGAAATTGCTAATAAAACAGGAATATACAAGGGTGCAAGATCTGTGGGTAATGCATTAGGTGTAAATCCCTTGCCTATATTAATTCCCTGCCATAGGGTAATCGGAAAGAACGGTAAACTTATTGGATTTGGCGGGGGGATAGATATGAAAAAATTGCTTTTAAATATTGAGAAAGAGAGAAGTTGATAATTGTGTAGGGGAGAGGGTAGATACAGGGGGCTGCCCCAGCAGTTACATTATATCATATGCGAACATTTGACAAAAAGGGATATTGTAATTATAATTATTATTGTTATAATTATTTATTCAAATGGAGGTAAATATGGATAAAAAATTAATGTTTATTATTGTTATCGGAATTCTTTTTATCACTTCTTGTTCATTATTTAATTTCAACAAAGTTCCTCAAACCGCTGAACTGGAAATAACTGGATTTGAAGATGGTGGAACATCAACAAATAGAGTTATAAGCGTTAGTGGTACTGTGCATAATCCCGTAGAGGGAGATACTGCTTTTCTCGGTTATGTTCATCTTGTTTTGAATGAAACAAATTACGATATGAGTGTTACACATATCACCGAAGACGACTGGAAGATTCAACATGATGTTGTGATAAAAAACGGAACAAATAAATTGAGAATTAAGGTTTATAATAGTGACAGTAATTTAGTCGAGGAAAGCCCTGAATTTACACTAAATGGTAACCTTCCGATTTATCCGTTCAGGGTAGAACTTACCTGGGATACCGATTTTAACGACATTGATCTTCATTCGTGGTATTATCCAACAGGAGATACTGTTTCAACCCAGCATTGCTGGTATAGCAATAAAACAGGTATTACAAATGCATTTCTTGATGTAGATGATGTTAATGGTTATGGTCCTGAAAATTTCACAATTGAAAATGAAGTGTCAGGAACATATAAAATGGGATTAAGATATTATTCAGCTCATGGTGTCACAGGTGATGTATTTTGTACGGTTAGGATATATAAAAATGAAAATTTGATAGATACAAAAACCCATACATTTACAGCAAGTCAGGCAAATGGAGATAATCCATCAAATGACTGGGCTTTCTATAGTCATATAGTACAATAGTATATTCAATAATTTAAGGTTGTGAGGGTGAGATAGTATCTCACCCTTATAATATATTGTAAAAGTAGGGGAGA
>JAGLYS010000113.1 GCA_023132105.1 Caldifarciminota bacterium | reverse complement strand
CTCTCTTCTCCTCGTGTATATATCGATAAGCTGGGGAGCAGGGATTCGAACCCCGATAACAAGATCCAGAATCTTGTGTACTGCCATTGTACGACTCCCCAGAATCGTCTGAATTTATATATCATAAATGATTATTAGTGTCAATAAATAGCGAGATTATTCTTGCTTAAAAAATGACTTTATATATAATTGAAGTATGAGTAGTTTATTTTATAGAAAAGTAATTGATATAATAAAAAGAATTCCAAAAGGTAAAGTATCTACATACAGTCAAATTGCAAAATTTGCAGGTAATAAAACAGCAGCTCGTCAAGTTTCATTTATACTTCATTCTTCTTCAAGAAAAGAAAATCTTCCCTGGTATAGAGTAGTAAACAGTAATGGTGGTATTTCAATAAAATCAGAAGATGGTTATAATCTTCAAATTCGTTTATTGAAAAAAGAAGGAGTAATATTTAACGAAAATAATCTCATTAATTTAAAAAAATATTTATGGGCTCCCGGAAATATTTATGATATATTCGATTGAATAACCACGAAAGAGAAGCCATATAATCCTCCTATTGACACTATAATCTATATATGCTAATTTATTCTTTAATAAAGGAGAATTTTAATGAGAAAAATAATTATGATTTTAGTGCTTACACTACTTGCTATCAATGTACAGGCTGAAACTGACAATTTAGAGCATTCAAAAATAAATTTCTGGAAAGACGGATATTTTGTACAAAATAATATTAAGATATTAAGTGATGATCATATATCAGTCAAGATTGATAATAAGTGGGAAAATTACACTCTTATGCCCCTTCCTGATAAATTCATAAAGTGGAGTGTCGAAAGGAGATTGCAAACATTGGAAGATATTAAAACAGGGAAAATGCCTTCATTTGCAGGTCCCCACAATGGAATTGTTGCTTCTTACGGGATTAAAAGAAATGACAGTCAATTTATGATAAATAATGCTGTTAAAGGAATGGGGTACACTCCTAAGAAAGAGAAAATAGATGAAGTTATAAAGATGTTGAAAGATACTAAAGAAAAAGATTTTCAATCAAAATTAAAAATTCTTGAATATTTATACACAAATATCGACACCTTCTTTGACAGAGAAAAATTACTGTCTCTTGAACTTTATTCAACCAAAGAATTCGAAACAGGTACATTCTTGAATCAAATGGCATATCCCAAGGTGGCAATTGTTTTTCTCGATATACCATCATTCGAGGTAAAATCTATCCCTCACTTGCTACATCCCGATAATCCTGATCTTAATAAATATGAAAAGGACATCGTAGAATATGTTAATCTGATTCATAGCTACTTTCATGGTAAATTTTCAAAGATGTTTATTGCAGTAATATATAATGTTATCGAAGTTTATGATAATTCACCTAAATCGGAAGCAAGGGGAAGGAGAATAGTTCCTCCTCTTCCTTGATAATATCGGTATGGAAGAAAAAATTTTAATTGCCGAAGATGATAAATTTCTTAGGCTTATCATTGCCGAGATACTTAAGCACCAAAAATATAATGTAATCGAAGCTGAAGACGGGCAGAAAGCTATCGATATTATTGAATCCGAAGATATAGATTTGGCTATAATTGATTTGATGATGCCTAAAATCGATGGTTTTGAACTTATAAAACGAATCCGTAGTAACCCGGAAAAGACACATATTCCCATTATTATCTTATCTGCTCTTTCGGAAAATAAGAATATAGTAAAGGGGATAGGTATTGGTGCCGATATATATTTGTCCAAACCTATTGAAAATGAAATTTTACTTGTAAATATTAAAAATTTGCTAAAAAGAAATAAAATTATTCAGGATATAGACTCTCTTACACATCTCCCGGGTCCCTTAGCTTTGCAGGAAAAGTTCAAACGCTTGAAAAATAGTTGTAATAAAGGTGTTTTTATTTATACGGATTTTGATAATTTTAAGGAATATAATGATAATTACGGTTTTGAAATGGGAAGTAAATTTATTTATGAATATGCTAAAATTCTTGTAGATGAAAAAAATAAACTCAATTTATATAATTTCAGTATCTGGCATATCGGAGGAGACGATTTTGCAATTTTAATAGAAAATAGTTTGGAATATAAGACATATCTTTATAATGTAATCAATATATTCAAGGAAAAAAGATTATCTTTTTATAAAAAGGAAGACATAGATAAAGATTATATTACTGCAGAAGGACGGAATGGATTGTATAGGGATTATTCTATTCTTACCATATCTTCTGCCGTTATACTTATTGATAAATTAAAAGTTTTGGGAAATGAACAATTCGACAATATACTTATTAAAACAAAAAAGAAAGCAAAAGAAATAAAAGGATTTAGCTTAGCCACAGCACAATTATAGTTTAAGATCAAGATGTTTTTCAAAATTGGATATTGATTTTACAGGAACATCTATAAGAGAAAATGATGCTCTTTTAATTGTATCTTCACCATACCTATTATTAACGCTGTCAAGTGCATGGAGGAATCTAATATTATCCGTATTCTCCCCTATTGTTATTTGTCTGGATGCCTTAACAAGACCGGAAAGGCTTATGCCTACAAGCCTTATGGATTTTCCGGTTTCTATCCGATTAAAGAGATATAGAGCTTCTTTATAAATATCTTCACCCACATCTATATAATCATACAATGATTTTTGTTTTGAGAATGTAAAAAAATCATCATACCTAATAGTCAGTGTGACGGTTCTTCCTACAAAGCCGGCTTTCCTCACCCTTCTCCCCACCATTTCACATAATCTTAACAGATATATTCTTGCTATATTATAATCCCTAATTCCACCCGGGATTGTCCTGCTATGTCCTATGGATCTGTTCTTAGGTGTTAACTCCTTTACTTCGCCTCTATCTTCTCCGATTGCCATATAATGTAGTATCATACCGTATTGTCCGAACAGTCTCTTCAATATCTTAACAGGAAATTTCCCCAACTCACCACAAGTCGCTATTCCAAGTTCATTCAATTTAATTTTCAATTTTCGCCCTATGCCGGACAGTTCATCCACAGGAAGATTTTCCAATATTTCATGTGTATCTTTCTTCTCTATATATTTAACCCCGTCCGGTTTTGCCATCGAAGCCGCCAGTTTGGCAATAAGTTTGTTGTATGATATTCCTATCGAAGCGGTTATTCCGAATCGTTTTCTTATTCGTCTTCTTAAATGTTCCGCTAAAAAAACAGGGTCATTATTCCAAAATTTGATGGTACCCGTAATATCAAGAAATGCTTCATCTATTGAAAATATCTCAATCTCGGGAGTATAATCCGGTAACATTCTCATAATTTCCCTCGATGTACTTGCATATTTTTCCATATCTCCCGGCACTACAATAAGATCAGGGCATATTTTCAATGCCTCGAATGTGCTCATCCCTGATTTTACTCCATATTTTTTAGCTTCATATGAACAAGCGGCAACAACATTCTTGCCCCCTACTGCAATGGGTTTTCCTCTTAAAAAAGGTTTTTCCTGTTGTTCACAAGATGCGAAAAATGCATCCATATCCATAAGCATTATAATTTTATTATTACAGTCTTTCATAAATTATTCCGCATTTGATAATATTTCCCTTTATTTTCATCTGCGATTATATATCATATGTGTTTTCAAGTTTCCATACCGTATTTATTCTGTCATATGTAATCTCATAAAGGTTCTGCCCGTCGGATACGGAATAATGCTCGATGTAACTCAACCCTTTCTTTACTCGCCATCTGTATGTTATCGCTTTGATATTATGCTTGTTGTTCATATAAATAAACCATACTGGTTTTAATCCGTTATCACGGTCAAAAATTACGCCAACCTTTATCTCGTTCTCCATATCCAAATCCCTACAAGAGACTCCTCTTTTTATCAATCATTTTTATAACGGATACAACCTTACCTGCAATATTCAGATCTCCCCCATTTATATGAATGGGTTTCATCGTATCGTTTTCCGGGTATAGTATTATTCCATCATCTCTCCTCTTAAATCTCTTTACCGTAGCTTCTCCATCTATAATAGCGACAACAATATCTCCGTTATCGGCAGTTGACTGCTGCCTTACCACAACATAATCACCGCTATTAATACCAATGTTAATCATACTTTCCCCTTCGACCTCTAATATGAATACATTATTCCCTCCGGTAATACCTTCGGGCAAAGGCACTTCTCCCATTACATTTTCGATAGCAATAATAGGTTTGCCTGCGGCAACTTTACCAACAAGGGGAACCATCCTTATATTACCTCTGTAAAGATGGCTCCCTCTTATCGTTCGGGCACCTTTATTTCTCTTTAAGTAACCTTTTTTTACAAGAACATCGATATGCTTCTTTGCCCCGGACGGACTTTTTATATTAAAGTGTTCTGCAATATTTCTTATGCTTGGGGGATATCCGTTAAAATTTGTATATTCATTTATAAACTCAAGAACTTTTTTCTGCTTTTCGGTAAGTTTATTGTCCATAGTAACCTCTCTTATTATTTTCGGTTCGAATGCCGTATAGGTATACATTTGTTCACCTATCTATAATATAATAAATATTCATTGACCTGTCAAGTGGATAAGTTGTCCCACCATTACTTCCTCGCCCTTGATAGGAAAGGATTGAGGTGAGAGTGATTATGTAGATAACAAATATATTAAATTATTCTCCTTGACTTTATATATAATATTCTATATCATTCGTAGCATGAATAGATATTCAATTAAAACAAATTATGAAATGATTTTCAAAATCACTTGGACATATTTAATACTGACAATATAAATAAGGATAGATAGATTATGAATTTTAAATTACCGAAATTGAAAATAGGTGGAATCGAAGTAAAAGTACCTCTTATTCAGGGAGGAATGAGTGTAGGCATTTCTTTATCAAGATTAGCCTCTGCCGTAGCGAATGAAGGATGTATAGGTGTAATCGGGGCTGCTGGTATTGGTATGCTTGAACCTGATTTTTCAACGAATTTCAAAGAGGCGAATAAAAGAGCTTTGAGAAAGGAGATAAGGAAAGCCAGGGAAAATACGGATGGTATCATCGGTGTAAATATAATGGTAGGTCTTTCGGATTTTTGTGATCTTGTTATGGTTGCATTTGAGGAAGGTGCGGATCTTATTTTCCTTGGAGCAGGACTTCCGCTTGAATTGCCAATTTCATTGCCAGCAGAGAAATTAAAAGAGGTTTTGAGTAAAATTATTCCAATCGTATCTTCTGCAAGAGCTGCAAAAATTATATTTCAATATTGGGCAAGACACTACAATCAAATCCCTCAAGGTGTGGTTGTTGAAGGACCATTGGCAGGAGGACACCTCGGATTTAAGAAAGAACAGATAAATGATCCTGATTATGCTCTGGAAAAGTTGGTTCCCGAGGTTGTTTCCATTCTGAAACCCTTCGAACAACAATATAATCAAAGTATTCCTGTAATAGCTGCAGGAGGGATATATAGCGGAACCGATATTTATAAATTTATCAAACTGGGGGCTCATGGAGTACAAATAGCTACAAGATTCGTCACGACTTATGAATGTGATGCTTCTGAAATCTTTAAAGAAGCATATATAAATTGTAAAAAAAAGGATATAATTATAATTGACAGTCCTTTAGGCTTACCGGGGAGAGCGATTCGCAATAAATTTCTCAATGATGTTATAGAGGGGATCAAAAAACCCTTTAGTTGTCCATGGAAATGTTTGAAACCGTGTGATTTCAGAAAAGTACCGTATTGTATTGCTCTTGCATTAACTAATGCTAAAATCGGCAATCTAAAAGATGGATTTGTTTTTGTAGGAGCGAATGCATATTTATCAGATAAAATTACATCTGTTAAAGAACTTATCGATAATTTAATAAAAGAATATAAACGCGCAGAATGTACAAAAACAATTTAATCGAGATAATCCGAATTAATTTTCAATAAATCACAATATTATCTTACTGTTTTTTATAAGTCGAGTTTATTTATTATTGGTAATTTTTTAATTTAAATCACTAAGGATTAACGATAATTTAGACAACTTCCGTCAGGGAGCATATTATCTTCATGATATCTTCCGCTTTCTTCCATTTGATAACGAACACAAATCTCCCAATCCCCCTTACAGTACAATTCTACCCATCTCCTTTCAATTATCCCTTCTTCGTAGAACTTTTTCATCGGACAAACCGGATACCATTTACATTCTTTCCGGAATATCTTTAATTTTTTATAATTCTCTTCCATATCTTTTCTGAAAGTTTGATTATACAGTAATGAAGCAGGATGCTGAATAGGATATATTTTCTTTTCTTTCCAAATAATTTTGCCATAAACATTATAAAATATTTGCCTATCGGGTACGGGAATATTATACTTCCGAAATATATACCTCGTTGCATAATATCCTAATGGTACAATGAATTCGGGATTTATTATTTCTATCTCGTTATCAAGATATTCACTACATATTTGAATCTCATCTTGCTTTGGTTTTCTACATTTAGGCAACATACACTTAATAAGGTTTGTCATATAGATTTCATCTCTATCTACATTTGCCAGATTTAATAGTTCATCAAGAACTCTTCCCGAAGGACCGATGAACATTTTCCCCACTCTGTCTTCATTCTCCCCGGGTGCCTGAGCAATAAGCATTACTCTGCAATTTAAATTACCTTCACCT
>JAGLYS010000112.1 GCA_023132105.1 Caldifarciminota bacterium | reverse complement strand
TGATGAAACATACATTTATGGTGCAGCGATATGGGTAGGTGGCAGGATAAGAAACGATACTAATCCGTCACAATTTGATACATTTGTAACATGTGGATATAACCCTAATTCGGGAGGGGGCGAATTTGTTCAAGGACTGCCACCGAATGATGATTTAAACTCAAATCCGTATGAGAAAATATACTTCTCTTCCGATAGTGATTGGCCATTATATAATACAAATGGAGGCGATAGCATAGTATCGACGCTTGATACATATTGTACATTTAATGATTATGATTCAAGCAAGCATTTTGTTCCTGAAAATTTACCTTTAAATATAGGTGTTTTACAACAAACATATTCATTTAGAGGAGAATTCTATAATGATATAATAATTTTTATATATAATATCGTACTTGACTATGCATCCGATACTGTTCATGATGCTTTTATTGGTGTTTGTGTTGATAATGATATTGGTAATGAAGCCGGAACGGCAGCAAATGATCTTGTGGGATTTGATAGAGATAGAAATATGGCATTCCAGTGGCAAAATGATCCGGAATCCGGCTGGGCTCATTTTCCAGGAACAATAGCATATAAGTTTCTTCAGGGACCTACATCTAATGGAATAGACACTGTTCATTACTATAATAATGGTCTTGACTCCATTGTAATCGGACCTAATGATACACTTGGTATGACTGCATTTAAGATTTTTACATATTTTATAGATCCTGCAAATAAAATTGAAAGATATCAGATTATGAGTGGTTATAATCATTGGAATCTGGACACTCTTAATCCTGAAAATTCATATCATCCATTTGATATCGATGGTTTTGGACCATGTGACAAGAGATTTCTCCAAACTGCAGGTCCATTTAATCTTATCCCGGGTGATACTGCAAAATTAATTTTTGCAATTATTATGGCAGAAGACACATCTGACCTACCTGTAAAATCTGATGTTGTACAATCAATGTTTGATGGAGGATGGGTAATTCCGATGCCTCCGGCAGTCCCGGATCTGTTTGGGGTTCCCGGAACTAATAAGGTAACTCTATATTGGGATAACAATCCTGAAATTACACCTGATAAATATTCAAATATAACGAGTATGGATTCGATTCAACAAAATGGGCAAACAGTACCAAATCCATTCTATAACCCTGCATATAGAGGTTATGACTTCGAAGGTTATAAGGTCTGGAAAAGTATATATACGGATCCATCGACATTCCAGATGATTGCTCACTTTGATAAAGACGATGGTTTACAGATTTTAAGACAGGATAGTTTATATGATATAAATGGTGATACATTTGTAATTATCAAAGCAGAGACACTTGGTTTTGATAACGGGCTTGCATATACATTCGTTGATACGAATATACCATATTCG
>JAGLYS010000111.1 GCA_023132105.1 Caldifarciminota bacterium | reverse complement strand
AAATGAAATCAAAAAGCCCGCGATGATAAATTTCTTTTCCTTGTTCATATACCCTCCAGTATTATTAACTTATTAATTCTTTTAAATATTCTATTAACTCATTTTTGTCAAGATCTGTTTTCAATCTACCCATATATGCTACAGATACCATTCTCGTTTCCTCTGAAACAATTATACTAATGGAATCACTAACCTCTGTAATTCCAATAGCTGCCCTATGCCTTGTTCCAAAATTATATCCGATAGAAGGTTTCTCCGATAAGGGAAGGATACAACTGGCAGCTACAATTTTGCCATCCCTTATTATAATTGCACCATCATGTAATGGGGAATATGGAGTAAAGATTGTTGTTATTAAATCCTCAGAGATTGCAGAATCCAACTTAACGCCAGTTTCCTCGACATGCGATAGAATGTTGTTTTTCGTAATAACAATAATAGCCCCGATACCCCTATCCTTTAACTGTAATGTTGCTTTGACCAGTTTCTCAATAATGGTTATATTCGCTTTCTTTGTAATAAATCTAAAAACTCGCACCTTGCCAATTTCATTAACGGCAGATCTTAGTTCATGTTGGAATATTATAAAGAAAGCAACTAACCAAACATTTTTCAACTGTCCTGCAAGCCACTTCAAGCCTATCATATTAAATATATTAGCGATAATAACCATTGAAAAAACAAACAGAAGACCAATTAACATCTGGTTGGCTCTTGAATTTTTTATAAATATTAAAATTTCATATATTATAAAAGCAAGTGCTGCTATATCAATAATGTCAACAATATTAAATAAAATCATTTAAAATCCATTCTGTATTTTTTCGTTATCGCATCAGCTATTCTTATCGAATCATAAGCCGATCTTACATCATGAGTTCTTATAATGTCTGCTCCATTTATCAAAGATACTATCTGACTACCGATTGTAGCATATAATCTGTCATTTACATCTCGCTCTAAAATCCTTCCAATAAACGATTTTCTTGAAACTCCCACCAATATTGGCAATTTAAAGCACTTGAAATCATGTAGGTCATTCAGGATATTCAAGTTATCGATTACCCTCTTTCCAAATCCGATACCCGGATCAAGAACAATATTATTCCTGCTTATGCCATTATCTTCAGCTATTATCAATGATTCATTGAAATAATCACATATTTCGGCAACTACATCCTCATAATTCGGATCGTCTTGCATATTCCTTGGCGTCCCCTTCATATGCATTATACAACAACCCATTTTATTTTTAGCAATAATGCCTGCCATATCATTATCAAATTTCAATCCACCAATGTCATTTACGATATCTGTACCAAATTTTACGGATTCTTCGGCAACCTTGCTTTTATAGGTATCGATAGAAACAGGAATGTCGAAATTTCTCTTAACTGCATCAATAATTGGCATAACCCTTTCAATTTCGGTCTGAATATCAACGAATTCCGCACCTGGTCTTGTAGATTCTCCACCAATATCTATAATATCCGCACCTTCTTCTATCATTCTTTCACATTGTTTAAGAGCCAAATCTATTGAATTCCATTTTCCTCCATCGGAAAACGAATCCGGTGTAACATTAAGAATACCTATAATTGCAGTTTTTTTGCTTAGATCAATGTATCGGTCTTTAAAATACCATTTATGATCATCATTTCTATCAAATACGGAAAGAATGGCTTTTCCTATATCTTCCATCTTAAACTGTTGGTTTAATAATGATTTTGCAACTTCCTTTAACTGTTTTTCATTGCCAAATAACAGAACATCGGAATATTCCACCTTTCCTGTAATAACATGTCTGTTTACAGCAGCTTCTGCCGAATGTGAAAGTGCACTTTGCTTTAAAATATGACATTGTGTATTTGTAAGATTATCAATATTTAAATAATGAAACATTCCTTTGGGTTTCATAATCTCTATCCCAATAGAATCTACTCCGATTTTTTTCATAACCGAGACTAATTTATCCATAGAATTGATAGATATTTCTCTAACCAGCATTCTTCGAAGCCTTTCTTATTAGTTGTAATGCTTCCTGTCTGGTAGCATTTTTTCTAAGAGCTCCCCTGATAGCTGAAGTTACGGTTTTAATACCTTTTCTATTATTCCCCTGTAATTCGACACAAAATTGTCTGGCTTCGACAACCACCAATAACCCGAGTGGATTAAGTATCTCATTAATTATATCAGCAATTTCAGATGTCATTCGCTCTTGAATTTGAAGTCTCTTCGATATAACATCAACCACATCGATTATATTGGAAAATCCTGTAATATAGTTATTTTTAGGGATATAAGCTATATGAACACTACCAAAAAATGGCAATAAATGATGTTCGCACATCGAATAAAAAGGGATATCGGTCAAAATCACCATCTCATCTTCATTCTTTGTTTTATAAACCTTTATCTTTTTTCTTGCATCTTTATGAATTCCAAAAAATAGTTTTTCATACAATTTGGTAATTCTTTTGGGCGTATCTTTAAGCCCCTCTCTATCGGGATTATCACCCAGCCCTATAATTAATTCCCTGATTGCCTTTTCAACTTGCCTACTATTCATTATGCCTTCTCATTTTCCTTGCCATCATCCGATGCTTTTAACACTTCATCGATCTTCTCCTGAACGGTTTTTTCAGCCTTCTTTTTGTAATTCACTATATATTTGGTAGGTTTGTAATCTTTTTTATATTTCTTTATTATTTTATCGATCTCCGCCCCCATAATAGTTTCCCTTTCTATTAAAGTTTCTACAATTTTATCAAGTATTTTCCTGTTATCTTCCAATATTTTTTTAGCTTTATTATATCCCTCGTTTATCAGAGCAAACACCTCTTTGTCAATTAATATAGATGTTTCTTCCGAAAATACCTTATGTTTTGCAAGTTCTCTCCCGATAAAGATATGTTCGGATGTTGGATTATATGCAATATTCCCTAATTTCTTTGACATTCCCCATTCGCAAACCATTTTTCTTGCCAGTTCGGTTGCCTTCTGAATGTCATTTGCCGCACCGGTAGTAATATTCTTAAAAACAATCTCTTCAGCAACTCGACCTCCCATAAGAATTGCAAGTTCTCCCTTCAAAAATTGCAAATTATAGTTTCTTCTATCATCAATAGGAAGGTGCATTGTAACACCCAAAGCTCTCCCTCTTGGAATTATCGTTACTTTCTCTATCGGATCCATACCAGGGGTTAATTTTGAAACAAGCGTATGCCCGGCTTCATGATATGCAGTAAGTTTTTTGTCCTCATCCCTTATTACCATACTTTTTCGTTCTACACCCATTATTATTTTATCTTTTGCATATAGAAAATCGGACATCCCGATTTTATTTTTATTTAGTTTTGCTGCCCTAAGAGCGGCTTCATTTACTATATTTGCAATATCCGCGCCGGAAAATCCCGGTGTTCCCCTGGCAATATTCATCAAATTCACATCTTCTGCAAGCAATGTCTTTCTTGTATGAACTCTCAGAATGGCTTCTCTCCCTATTAAATCGGGTAAATCAACTACAACCTGCCTGTCAAATCTACCGGGTCTCAGAAGTGCCGGATCAAGAACATCGGGACGATTGGTTGCAGCTATAACAATAACACCTGAGTTTATTTCAAATCCATCCATTTCAACAAGTAAAGCATTCAATGTTTGTTCTCTTTCATCGTTTCCCCCTCCTAATCCTGCTCCCCTATGTCTTCCAACTGCATCTATTTCATCAATAAAAACTATACAGGGAGCAATTTGTTTGCTTTTATTAAAAAGATCTCTTACTCTTGATGCCCCTACGCCAACAAACATTTCTACAAAATCAGACCCTGATATTGTAAGGAAAGGAACTTGTGCTTCACCTGCTACCGCTCTTGCAAGAAGTGTTTTGCCTGTTCCGGGGGCACCTAAAAGAAGCACTCCTTTGGGTATTTTTGCCCCGAGCTTCTGGAATTTTCTAGGTTTTTTTAAAAAATCTATTACCTCTTCAAGCTCTTGTTTCGCCTCTTCAGCCCCTGCTACATCCTTAAATGTAACCTTCTCTTTGCCTTCATATACCATTTTTGCTTTACTTTTTCCAAAATCAAATGCCTTTCCCGCACTACCCTGCATTCGTCTCATAATAAATATCCATACCATAATAATAATTATAAATGGTATATATGGCCATATCATATCCCACCAATTGATTGGATTTTTAACATTTACCTTAACATTCTTTTCAACCAATATTTTGACTAAATCAGGGTCTCTTATAGGGATTTCTGTCTTATATTTCAAAAATACAACAGCTTTACCCTTTTGAAAAACTTTAGCTTCATTTTTCAATTTGCCTTCCAATGAATTGCCAATAAATACTACTTCACTAACATTATCATTCAATAATTCATTATAAAAATCTGTATATGAAATACCAACTGCTTTCTCGGATTTGTTAAGATTTTTTGTTAAAAGCATTATCGCTATGATAATGAAAAACCATATTAGCAATGTTTTCCATAGTGACAAAGAACTTAATTTAGGTATTTTCTTTTTATAAGCCATGTTTACTCCTTCTCAAGTATGCCGATATAAGGTAAATTTCTATATTTTTGATCATAATCCAATCCATAACCCACAACAAATTTGTTCTCTATAATAAAGCCATAATAGTCTATTTGCAAGTCCATATTATGACTATCCTTCTTGTTTAGTAACACACATACCTTACTCGATTTTGCTCCTTTGCTTTTTAAATAATCAATAATATAATTTACTGTGGTGCCTGTATCTGCAATATCTTCGATAATCAAAACATCTCTTCCTTTTACATCAATCGTAATATCATTTATTCTTTTTACCTCTCCCGATGATATAGTATTACAACCATAACTTTCTAATTTGATAAAATCTATAATAGGAAGGATATCCAATTCCCTGATTAAATCTGCTGTAAACATAAAGGATCCCTTTAAGATAGAAAGAATAACCAGTTCTTTTCCTTTATAATCATTCGTTATTGTTTTCCCAAGTTCCTTAATTCGTTTTTTTATATCCTTTTCTTTAATATATTTTTCAATCTTCATTAACCCTCCGGAATAGTATATATATATTCTCTCCGTCTCTGTTTTTAACATTCATTAAATTGCTCCTTCTAATCCCCGGTATTCCTATTATCTCATCTCCGGATTCAAGTATAGGGAAGTTATCCCTTTCCCAAATAGGAATTTTTCTATCATTGAATATATCTTTTACAGTCTTTTTACTTCTAAAACCGGATGGAACCATTTTATCTCCATTCTTTTTATTCCTTACCGTAATGGGAAATCTCATTTTCTCTCTTTCAAAGAAAAACAAACTGTCATTTAATTTAAAATCAGCCATTTTACCTATTCCACATTCAATAGTAAAAGATTCATCCGATAAGCGTTCATTAATATTTAATTTGTAATTAAACTTCTTATACATTTTAAATATAACAGCTTCCTTTTCATCCTTATATAAAAACAAATTATTATTATATTTTTTCGTTAACGAATCTCCTTCTAAAAAATCATATATAAAATTGATAATTTTCCTATCAACCTTTAGTCCTAAATAATTAATCATTGCTATTAAGAGCAATCTCTTTCCCTCGCAATTATAACGAAAATAAGATGTTAAATCAAGATGTAATTTGTTATTCTTTATAATGATAATCCGCTTGAAAATCTCATCGGCAAATTCCCCACTTCCCCTGATATAATCATTCATAATCAATCCTGTTTTGTATATCTTTTCAATAACATTGTTGCCACCGATTTCTTTTAATACACTAACGATTCTATGCCTAATGAAATTTCTCGTGTATTCGATGTTATCATTTGTACTATCATCCATCCATTTGATATTATTATCGATTAAATAGCGGGTTATCTCTTCTCTGGTAATAGTTAAGAGCGGTCTTATAAATCTGCCTGTCCTTTCATTTATTCCTGCCAGTCCGTATATACTATCTCCTCTAATCAGATGAAAAATCACCGTCTCTATATAATCATCTTTTGTATGAGCCGTAATGATTGCACTATAATGTTCTCTATCGGCTATACCAGATGCAATATTATAGCGTACATCACGAGCACATTCTTCGAGATTTTTCCTTTCCTTTTTTGCAATCTTTATTATATCTTTATCGAATTCGAATATAGGTGCATTGAAATCCTTTGCAAGATCTTCAACGAATTTTTTATCTCTTTCGGATTCTTTACCTCTAATCATATGATTAAGATGAAATATACCAAAATTTACATTAATGACATCTCTTAAATAATCGAAAAAATTAAGTAAAAATACAGAATCTCTCCCCCCAGAAATCATTAATAATACCTTACTCTCCGGTATGATAAGATTCCTATTTCTATTGTAATCCAAAAGTCTTTTATATGTGGTTAAATCCATTGAGAAATTTCTTCGATTTTTAATAGAATGTCGAGTTTCCCCTGTTCATTGCCTGGAATAGCATTAAATCCGGGTTCGATTATTTTTATCATTAGCAATGCTGATGAAAAATCACCAATATTTACATATGAACATGCCGAAGTAAATGCGACCTGCTTAAAAGTGACTGTCGTATCATGTTCAAAAACATAATTGGGATATTTACTTAAAAAATATGTTCCTCTTATTGCTGAAGTTGAATCCATACACATAGCACTACCTGCAAAAACAGCTCCGCTGATTGCATCAATATAGTTTATGGAATCTTCTAAAATAACATACTCAAATGATGAAAGAGCAGATTCTTTATTGCCTAATTTAGCATTTGACCAACCAAGTCCTACATACGCCTCAAGATTGGCATTCAAGATTGTCTCCTTAGAAAAACAATCCCTAGCTTTTTCATAATCCCCGTTTTCGAACGCTTTCCAACCTTCGGCAATATTATCTTGAAATAGAGAACAACCGGATATTAATATAATACTCAAAATTATTATGTATTTTCTTACCATATCGATACTTTCCTCTTTAATTGCATCCCTTTTGTTTTAAGTTTAATAAAGTATATACCCCTGGATATCGAATTGATACAAACTCTTTTTCTGTTAATAAGTTTACTTGATTCAACTAATCTCCCATCCAATGAATATATCGACAGAATACCGTTTAATGGCTCATAACTCTCAAGAATTATCCCTTTATCAATATTATATGTTTTGATATTCCATACTACTCTATAATATCCATTATGTTCTATATTATATAATTTAACCCCTTTATCTAAACTGTATGATACGGGTTGATCATTCGGTCCTATTAAACAAATATTATTTAACTTAATATTTAACCGAACCGGGGTATTTATAGTTTTTGGCATCTCGATATCAAATCCATCCTTATTGCAATATAGTTGTATTATACACTCGTTTGGAAATGTGTTTTTTGAAAATAAAAATTTATATGCATCCATTCTAATATTCTTTTCCGTTTTTATAGGTATATAAAACAAATTTAATAATTTTGTACTTGTTGAATAGTTTCCCCATATATCCTTGCCATAAACCGAAATTTCATATTCTCCATCCGTATTGAATGAAAAAGAGCTTTTATATATATTATGAGAAATTATCGTTGGGGTGTATTTCTGAATTTCACTTCCTCTTTTTACCTTTACCGAATCCGGCATACCATTCTGCAATTCCTCATTGGTTGCCGTCCACACATTGATATTTCCATTGAATACAGGATTTTCGGCAAGATATATATTAAATACCGGGGGAGTATTATCCGAATATGTTGAATTTAATGCATTAAAAATATTGGGAATACCAAAACCGTATAATGTATCATAACCGTTTTCCCCCTTATCTATAGCGTAATATGCCAATCTTCCGTATATTTCATCCAGATTTGTAATGCCATATGATTTTAAAAGAGCAATTGCAGCTGCAAGATGCGGTGTAGCCATAGATGTCCCATAATAATAATAATATGCAAAACTATCTACTCTTGAATAATGTCCATCATAATATCCTCTAAATGTTTCCTGTAAGATCTTATTACTTCCTTCTCCTCCGGGCATAACAAAATCCAAACCTGATCCGTATTGGGAATATGAGGTTTTCTGTTGGTTAAAACTGACTGCTCCACAGGAAAATGCCTCCTTAAAAGCCGATGGGTAACTCAGATTCCCTATTCCATCATTTCCTGATGCAACAACAACTGCAATATTTAAACTATATGCGTAAACGATAGCATTATGAACAGTATGCCATCCATTCGAATCGCCCGGAGCTCCACCAAGTGACATACTAATCACATTTGCTCCCTGATCGCAAGCATAATAAATTCCTTCAGCAATACTATACGAATCTCCTTCTCCCTTATAATCCAGCACCTGAACAGGTATTATACTTACATTCGGAGCCATTCCAGCTACCCCGATTCCGTTATTTGTGGACTGAGCTATTGTGCCTGCTATATGAGTTCCGTGTCCATTCTGATCATTCGGATGTAAATCATTATGGATATAATCATAACCCGAAAGAAATGTTGCAGAATTCAAATCATCTGCTTTATGGTAATGACCGTCACCTGATGTCACTTCACTCTGTTCATAAGAAGGAATCTGATAGTATTCAAACCCTACACCCGTATCAAGTATAGATACTTTAACATTATCAACCCCCATTGTTAAATCCCATACATCTTCCATGCCCAGCATATTAAAATTCCACTGGTGGCTATAATAAAAGTCATTTGGAATAAAAAAAGCTTTAGCTTTTGCTACCGGCTCAAAATATTGAATATTTCCCTCTTTAAGAAGTTTTTTTAAATTATCGTAGTCACTCTCGACAAGAGAAAAATTATATCTTGAGCTTTTTAAAATTTTTACATCTAATCTTTTTATATCTTCATATTTCCCACCAATGATATATTTTTGTCCATTCAATGCATTAAAATACATTAACAATAAAACGAATACTATTATTCTTATTATATACCTCATACATTAATTATAATCCAATAATATAATTTGTAAAGTCATTGAATAATCCTATATGTGGGATATGCAAGATTAATGTTTCTATTTGCATCAACCATTTCAAGGACTTTTCTTGACAATAGATCTTTGTATTTTCTTTGTTCTCTGACCTTCACCATATACCTAACAACCATAAATATCCCGTTATCTTTTAATTTAACATAGACGGTAGGTGTAATAACAGAATATTCTATAGGATAACTCTTTGAAGCATGTTTCATTTCTTTGCGTATCGTATTTTCCGTACCTTCGGAAATTCCCATTATGTATTCCCTTATCTTTTTCTCTGCAAGTTTCCAGTTGCTTTCGAATGTAAAAGTAATTCCCATTTCATCCCATATATAATCAAACTCTTTTGTTGAATTAAATACCGGTTTTCTGAAAACAATATTATTAGGAAAGTGAACTAATCTTGCTGTGGATTGATTGCCAAAGTTATTACCTTTAACTTCCAATACTGTAAATTGAAATACTCTCATATCTATAACATCACCTATTATCCCGTCTACCTCTACCCTGTCTCCTATATCAAATGGGTGCCTTATAATTATAAATACCCAACCTGCGAATGAAAGTATTATTTCCTGAAGTGCTACAGTAAGTCCTGCGCCAAGTATACCTAAAATCGTTCCTACGGATCTTATATTCTGTAGCCAGACTATCATTACTGCAATAACTAATAAAGCATTTATTCTATATGTATGCATCTTTTTTCTTTCATGCTTCTTTGATTTACTTATCTTTCTTTTATCAATTCTTTTATGTATTAGAAATTTAATAAGCAAATTCAAAAGAATAAATACTATTGTATAAAATAGCTTTTGAATAACACTGTTATGGAATATTTGATTCAGATAATTCATAATATCTTATACCACAATTTATCTTATTTATCAATAATTAATTGGTTGTTGTGGTAAATATGTAGGGA
>JAGLYS010000110.1 GCA_023132105.1 Caldifarciminota bacterium | reverse complement strand
TTATACCCAACACCCTCTTCTATAACCGATATTAAAGGTGCCGAATTATCTATTGTAAAAAGCATCGAATCCGTAAATGAATTATTATTCGAATCGATTGCCAATGTTTTTATACAATGACTCCCCTCTTCCATACCATATAAATCAATGGGTGTACTGTATGCGGTATAATCACAGCTATCCATAGAGTACAGAATATCGCTTACGCCTACACCGCTGTCCGTAACGGTAATCCCGATCTTCGATTCTCCCGTAACGAATTGCCCGTAATTACTGCCTTCGAAATAGAATTCCGCTTCGATTGTCTTCTCATCGACAAATAAATTAATCGTATCTATGGCTATATTGCCGACATTATCATTAATATAAGTAATTAAATTATAATAACCTTTTTCCTGGATTTTAAACGGTGTGGAATAATTACACATCGTATCGCCTATTTGATATAATACATCCTTTATTCCGGAACCCGTCTCTTCCGTATTGAACTCTATTACCGTACTTGTATCTATTGTTGTTTGATCGCTGCTATGTTGGTGGTACCCGATGAAATTAACATCTAACGATGGTGTAATGTTATCATAATAGAATGCCCTGTTATTTATCCCCTCCCTCTCATCAAGATTGTTGATACTGTAGAAATATACATCATTGAATCCTGTGTTTGTCAGTTTGAAAGGTTCCGTATATTCGTTAAAGCCATTCTTCTGATTCGTAGTTTTGTAATATATGCCTTTCGTTCCAACATATGTAGATTCGGATTCCAGTGTGATATACGATTCGGGTGATAAATAGATTACACCTGCATCCTCATAATAGTGGCAATATAATATATATGTTTCGGGAATTTTATGATTTACATAAAGGATTCTGGAATATTCGGCACTTGCATTCCCACATTTGTCCGTCCCTTTATAGTATGCATCTATATTATCACAATAATCGGATAATTGTATTGTATCCAGATACTGTTGCCATATCCCGAATCTTTGCTGCTCGAATTCAATCTTATAGTAAATATCGGTATCCGTTACATCGATATAATCAAATGAGATAGACCCGTTATGTGAAACACAAACGGTATCATTCTTCATAAATATTTTTGGCTTAATCCTAATCATTACTTCAGGGGATGATCTGTCTATCGTAAATTCCACATCTTTCGAAGTTTGATTGCCCATATTATCCGTTGCACTGAGGGATAGTGTATAACCTCCTTCAGCAA
>JAGLYS010000011.1 GCA_023132105.1 Caldifarciminota bacterium | reverse complement strand
TCTGAACTCTCGAACCTTT
Source organism: Caldifarciminota bacterium (assembly GCA_023132105.1). GTDB lineage: Bacteria > Hydrothermota > 32-111 > QNBC01 > QNBC01 > JAGLYS01. The sequence goes on along the minus strand of JAGLYS010000011.1, from coordinate 2,649 downwards.
TCAAATCCAAAATCAAAGGTATAAAATATATTCATATCGTAAATAGTAAAAAAAGTATTATAGGGACAACAGATCCGGATAAATTATATACAACATATTCAGGGAACCCAATACCTGCAAATCAGGACAATAATGTTGCAGAATTAAAAAATAATATGTACATGATATCTACAGCTATAAAAATATCTAAAAAGAGAATTGGTGAAATTCATATTGGCTATCAATTTACCCCTCCATTTACAAGTCAAGATAATTCAAGCCCTGTCAAATATTTACCATTTATGTTTGTATTCATTGCCGGTAATATAATTATTTTAATTATTGCAGGATTGTTCATACCTAAAGGTAGTGTCGGAAATCTTAAAATTGGACCTGCTGAAATTCATGAATTATCAATACAGGAAGAAAAACTAAAAGATATAATATTGGAAATGGAATCAAACATAAAAATATTAACACAGGAAAAGGAAGAGAAAAATAAAACATTAATTGATTTGAATGGAAATATTGTAACCTCCAAAGAGGAAGAAACCGCAATTCTTAAGCATATAGAAGAGCTTCAAAAACGAGAAGAGGATCTATCTAAGTCTGTGGAATCCAGTGTATCAAATGGTAAGGGTTCTCCTGATGTAGATGTAGATGAACATGTAAATGTCCAAATCGCAGAAATGCAGGCTAAATTAGATGATATAGAAACCGATATTGCTATCAAACAGAAAGAAATCATGAAAATGGACACTAATATCGAGCTTTTAAAACAGGAAATTGATACATTGAATGAAAATAAAAACAGAAGTTTATCAGAGTTAAATGGTGTTGAACTTGAATTGAATAAGAGAATATTAATGAAGAGAAGAGAAGAGATAAAAATTTCCCAACATGTGGAAGTTTTAAGAAGGGAAGAGGCTCGTTTAAATTCTTCAAAAAAGACAAGTAGGGGTAAAAAATAACCTACAATTATCCTAAAAGACAATAAAATAAATACTTTATTTAAATCTAATTGAATATATTTATTCAAACAATATTAATATATCAATTATATCTAATGGTTTACATAATATATATTATGCGACATTATATTTGGGATAATAACGCTTCAAGATACATTCTTTTTCTATTGGCTTCTATTGCTATTTTACAATCGCTATAATCATCTTCTATTGTCTTGAATAAGCTAATAGCATCTTCTATTTTCTGAAGTTTCTCATAACATCTTGCTGCATCATACATCGAATAAGGAATTGTAATTTTATCAAATTTGCTCTTATAGTTAACAGGTAAATAATATTTAATGGCTTCCTCATACTTTCTATTTTGTTCATATATAGCACCTAATAAATGGCTTGAAGATGCATATAAAAACTTATTACCTTTATTGTTCTTAAGAGATCTTCTTGCATCTTCTTCTGCTTTATCATACTGGTGCATATTATACTCACTTAGTGCTTTATAATAGAATGATTCTTTTGCCGGACTTGTTCCCCAGTATTGTGCTTGAATATCATTTATAGCAATAAGAGCATCCTGATTATTGCCTGATTGGATTAAATTAATTGCATATGAAAGTTTTATACTTGCACTTTTTTCTTTTTTATTTTTATTCGTCAAGTATGAATTTAACATAACTGCTACAACAATTATAACAATTCCGGCAATTACACTCTGTTTTGCATATGTCTTAAAAAAACTAAATGATTCTATTATCTTATCCTGTATATCGTCATGCTTGATCTCTTGCTTGGTTACCCTTACCTTTTTGGTTATCTTAGCCATATAATACTCCTTTTTATTTTTCAGTGCCCCTGGCAAGAATTGAACCTGCGGCACCTGGTTTAGGAAACCAGTGCTCTATCCACTGAGCTACAGGGGCAAAAATTGATTTTCATTCTATCATAAAACCATTATATTGTCCAGATAAAAAACAACCATCATTATTGATTTCTCTTATATATCCTGAAAATATTACATTTTTTATTGCAAATATAATATCATCTGTACTATATACATCGCTATCCAGACAAATCCTTACAGTACCATCATGTAGGTTTTTAACATATCCTTTTACGCTAGGATATTCTCGATTTATAAATCTATAAACTGTATATCTAAATCCAACACCCTGAACCATACCTTTAACAATATAACACATATTCATAAAATACTACAAATTTCAGCAATACTGTTTATTATGTGAATATTATCACATATAGCAGATACCATATATGATGGTTTATAAATCAATAGTTTCTTATCCATTTTTTTTGCAATAGATATCTCGGAAAGTGTACCATACCCACCATCTATAGCAATTACAATATCTGCACTTCTAATAATCAAAAAATTTCTCATTTCACCAATACCTGTAGGTAAAACGATATCACAATATCTATTTGCTTCTGATTTGTTTATAGAAGGAATAATACATAAAGTTGTACCGTTTTCTTCCTTTACCCCTTTACATACTGCTTCCATTACACCGCCTCTCCCCCCTGTTATTAAAATATATCCCTTTTTAGCAATGAGTTTTCCTATTCTTACTGCATCGTTATATATATCCGTTGTACATTCCGAACTACCAATAACCGCAATCTGTTTCATTATATAAACCCTATAATATATTTGTATTGGTCGGGGTGACTGGATTTGAAC
>JAGLYS010000109.1 GCA_023132105.1 Caldifarciminota bacterium | reverse complement strand
GCAGACAGGTCGTTTCACTTCTCGAAATGACAATGATTGGATTAGTGAAACTGGTTAATATGTCTATACCACTTGCCATATTTGTCTGATATTTGCAAATAAGTATTTTTATTTGTATAATACTCCTAAAGGAGTTATTCGATGAGAGTATTATTCTTATGTGTGGGGAACAGTTGTAGGAGTCAAATGGCAGAAGGTCTCCTAAACAAAATGGGAAAAGGTGAATTTCAATCTTATTCGGCAGGCAGTAAACCTGAGAAAGAGGTGAACAGATATGCAACTAATGTTATGGCTGAATTGAGTATCGATATATCTTCAAAGAAACCAAAACATATAAATGAATTCAATAATCAGTCATTTGAATATGTATTTACTATGTGTGGAAAAGAGGGGGAGATATGTCCCGTATTTTTAGGACAAGCAAAACATTACATTCATAAACCATTTGATGATCCTGCTCTATTCAAAGGAACAGAAGAGGAAACATTGGAATATTATAGAGAGATAAGGGATAAAATCAAAAATATGCTGGCAGAGTATTTTAAATTGATATAAAAGGAGATATAGTGATGAAAATTGCAAATGAAGCTTACATATTGCTTAAGAGCATATCTTTTCCAAGAATGGTAGGTTCAGATGGAATAGAAAAAGCAAAAAAAGTTATTATAAAATATTTCAATAGTAATAATATTAGCGTAAAAGAAGAGACATTTGAACAATTTGGTTTTATCGGAGGTGATGGATATATTGAATTTGACAAGAGGAAAATCATGATTCGCCCTGTTGGTGTACAGAATCCCTATGACATTAAAGGGGATTTGTTATTTATTGACAATTATAAAAATGTAAAAAATATAGATTTGCATTTAAGGGGAAAAATTCTAATTGCTTCCGGAGGATTACCTATAGATATTATAAAATATATCCGAAAAAAAGGCGTTAAAGGGTATATAATAATATCCCCTCCCGAGAAAGATTTCATAATGAGTTCGACAAGACAATTACTTGTAAAAGATAATATTATTGTTCCCGGAGCAATAGTCATATATAATGATGCAATGAAATTAATTGAATTTAATGGAAAAAAGATTAGGATGGTGGGGAATAATGAAATAAGGAAGGTAAAAGGTACTAATATAATAGTAGATGTTAATAATGGGAAGCCCGGCAAACCGGAAATTCTTGTATTCGGTCATTATGATTCGGTTTATGAATCACCGGGTGTTACGGATAACGGGGGTGGTGCGGTAATTGTTGCTTCACTTGCAAAGAAGTACTCTAAAAATCCACCTAAAAGAAAGGTCAGATTTATACTTTTTAGTGGAGAAGAATTCGGACTTATAGGCAGTAAATCTTATGTAAAAAAACATAAAGTTGAATTAGAGGAATGCAAAGTCGTAATAAATATTGATGTGGCTGGAGATATAATTGGCGATAACAGATGTGTAATAACCGGTGGAGATGAATTATATTATTTAGTTCATCTGTTATCTAACAATAAGGGATTAATATTCAATGTAAAAAAAGATATTTATAGTAGTGATTCATTACCTTTTGCTTTAATGGGTATTCCCGGTATTAATATTGCAAGATCCGGAGGGAAAAGTAATTTTCATATTCATACAATAAATGACAATTTAAGTGGTGTGTCAATATTGGGGATTGAAATTCCCTTAAAAATGACTGATTTGCTGATAGATTTCTTTGCTAATAGTCGAATTATTCCTATAAAGAAAGATGTACCATCCGACATTATGAAAAAAGTTAAAGATTATTTTAAAAGATCAGGATATATTGGAAAAGAAAATATAATCAATAATTAATAATAAATTAAACTAATTGCAATTATTTTTTATTTATCTTATAATAATTCTATATGGAGGCTAAAAATGGATTTAAGGGATTTTTTACTATTTAAAAATTTATCCGAGGAAGAGGAAAAACTTTTACAACCATCTCTAATTAAGAAAAAATATAAAAATGGCGATATGATATTCAAGGAAGGGGAACTGGGTGCTGATATGTGTTTAATTAAAGAAGGGAAAGTAAAAATCTATCTAATTAGGGGAGAGTACG
>JAGLYS010000108.1 GCA_023132105.1 Caldifarciminota bacterium | reverse complement strand
TGGTTCTTCAATCTTTGATATTTTTTGCTCTTCGATACTCTCCATCTTAGTGGGAGCTGTAATCCTTCTAAGCTTATAGGGTCTAGGTGTATAATCAGGAAACAAGAGAAAAAGAGCGATAAATAAAAATATTGTTATTAACAAGCTTATTCTTACATTAACAGGGTAATTCTCTTCGATTGTATTGGTTAATTTTATTTTATTCATATGCTTCTCTCCTGTTAATCACTTTTCAAAGTAGCCAGGGACACTCTTAAAACCTTATTCTCTGCTAAATTATCAAATACATCATTGATAATACCATAATTAGCATTTTTATCCGCTTGTATCGATGTAATCAATGCTGGATTTTCAAAAACTTTTCTGGATTGCAGTATACCCACATAACTTACCGGGATAATATTATCATCGATTGAAATTACAGCATCTTCACCTACCCATATGTGAGCAATGCCTTTATTCGGTATTTTTTTAGATCTTTCAGCAGACGGTAAATTTATCTTAAGCCCTGTTTCCGTTCTAAAAACAGTTGTAACCATAAAAAAGACAATAAGCAAAAATGCTATATCACCCGTTGAAGCGGTTGGAATTTCAAGAGATGCTTTTTCTACTCTTTTAATCTCCATATTAATCTCCTTTAAAATTCATCTTCAATAGGTGATGGCTTTAAGCTGATTTTTTCAGGAATATTTAATTGTGCAAAAGCTTTTTTCAATTTATCAAATGTATTAATCATAAGTCCATATTTACAAAATCTACTTGTTTTCATTGAAAATATCAAATTTGTATCTGCCTTTATCGAACCATTTTGAGTCAGTAACTCTATTGCCTTGTCCTCTACCTGATCCAAAGGAGTTACTATATCTTCAACCTTAATAACACCTTCTCTACTTATATAAACATGTGCAATACTTGAAGATTTTACTTTTACAGTTTCTCCTTTCTCGGGTAAAACAATCTGTAAACCAAGCTCATTATTAAATATTGTAGTTGTCATAAAGAAAACAAGCAAAAGGAAAGCTATATCACCCGTTGAAGCAGTTGGAATCGTAGAAGTTTCTTTTCTCCTTTGCTTTCTCATAATTAATTCCTACTTTCCTTGTTCTAATAAATGAGTTACTACTTCATTTGCAGCTTGTTCCATATTCCTTGTATATGAATTTATCATTTCCGAGAACCAGGTATGTGCAGCTGATATAGGAATAGCTATAGATAATCCTGTCATTGTTGTAATAAGAGCTTCGGAAATACCACTAGCTACTAATTTTGCATCAACCGTACCAGCTAAAGCTATGGCATCAAACGCACTTACCATACCACTAACAGTCCCTAAAAATCCCATCATTGGAGCAAGTGTCACAACCGCTGACAAGGCAGACATTCCTCTATCAAGAAATGCCAGTTCTTTCACTGCTGCCCCTTCCATCGCTTCTTCCATCGCATCCTTGTCTTTTCCAACAATAGCATAAGCTTGAACACCTTCTATAAGTATTCTTGCTATAGGACTGTTATTCCTTTTACAAATTCTTATTGCACCTTCAACACCATTAGCATTATATGCTTTTGTAATATCATTTACCAATTTTTGTGTATTTACTCTTGCCCAAATAAAAGTTATTATCCTTTCGATTATAAAAAGAATTCCAATTATTGCTGCTGTGAGTAAAAACCACATCGTCCATCCGCCACGATTAAAAAAATCTATCACTGTGTTCCTCCTTTGTTATTTAACACTTTATCTTTTACCTATACTCATAACACTACTAAATAAAATTATATTATTTTATAAAAAAAAGTCAAGCCCTATCTACTACTCCACATATGATACATTTGGATCGCTATATAAGCAAATATTCCTGATAAAAGTAAAACGATCCCTTCAAATGTTGAAATTTTCATTGCACCTATAAGTAAAGGTAGAATATCCCACGATCTTGCATGAGCAAGTGAAGGAAATATGATCCCAATTCTTATAAGATGTAAAACCGTAACTCCAAGCATTAAAAAACTACTGATTGAAAGCATTAAAAATATTTTCGAACCAGGTCTGATTAACTTTAGTAATTTCCTAATTATAAGAGAAGCGTAAAGAATAGCAACAGCAAATATCAATGTTGCAATTGCGAAAATAATTTCAGCTGGAATTATTACTTTCATTGCCTTCCTCCCCTTCTCTTCGGATTTACAACATTATGGAATTTATAGACTCCCATTAGTGTTAATATGGCAGACAATGCAAATAATGAATATGCAACCCAGGTTTCGATAGTATTCATCTTTATACTTCCCTTAAAAAGAAAAGCATATGCTGAAATTAAAGAATAGAATAATATACCAGAAGGAGCTATAACCATAAATTGCCAATCTGTTTGTTTATGTAAAACAAGTTCATATTTTTTAGCAATGAATCCCATTATCATAAATGTAATCCATAACACAATCGTTCCCAAAATTGTTAAAACACTTGAGAGACTACTCCATAATGATAATTCCTTTGAAAATGCCATAACAGGGAAATAATTAAAACTCATATAACCTCCATATTACATAAGTGCATCAACCATTTTGTTCTTCATCTCATTTGCCCTCGTAGGACCAATAATCATGGAAGCTGCTTTTTCAATATTTTTAATATATTTCATTACAATATCACTTTTATGTACATCCTTATTCGAAATATCCATTTCCGTTTTGATATTTTCAATTATGTCATAGGCGAAATCCTCCAGATAATCTTCTGCGAATGAATTAATAGTAGTCAAAACATTCGAAGAATATTCTTTTAATTTTTCCACCTCTTTTTCAACAGGTTGCTGTATAATTTCTTCTTCTACTACTTTTACCTCTTTTTCCTCTACGACTTCCGTTCCAATTTTATTTAATGAAGATATAAGTAATTTATTATCAACCTCATTCTTCCCTAAATATCCTATAATACTATTGTTATCTTCAATAAAAACTAAAACGGAATCTCCTGTATGAATTGCAACTTTCTTGAATTTCACCCCTGTTAGAGCTGAAAGAGTTTGATTTAAAACAACAATCGATTGTTTGATTTTTTTATCATCAAAACTTATACTATCTGAATTCGCAAAACTCATATTATTATCTTCCATTAGGAATATTGATTTCAGATTATAATTATTTAGTAAAATTTCAAGATTATTTTGCATTAATCACCTATCCCACTTTACTTTTTGTAATTTCCTTTATAACATTTTGTATTTTTAATTTAGTTTGATCGGTTCCATATCTTCTTACAGCTAATTTACAAAGCTCATCGATAATACCTTTTGAAATCGTAGATATTTCAATTTCAGTAATATCTTTCTTAATATTTTCCAGATAAAGAGTTATTTTATCGTTTTCCTCTTTTATCGCTTCTTTCATCTTATTTTCGGAATCGAGTTTTGAAAGTGAATAAGATACATTATGTAACCAGTCATCTTTAGCACTTCCTTCAGAGAACTCTTCTATTAAATAATTTATCTGTAAAATCTTATTTTCAATAAATTTATTTATATTGGGAGACACATCTATTGCAGAAACCTCTTCTTTCTTCTCTTCATTTTCTGTTTCTTTTACATTTTCATTTTCTTCAATATGTTCTTTGTGTAATGTTTTTTTAATTATATTGTATAAACTTTTTAAATCTTCATTTTTTCCTGAAACTATTCCTAAATAATTTCCTTCTACAGGTAATATAAGATAGGATTTAGTTTCACTGTAAAATTCTATGAATTTGAATTCACCGATTTTCAGCAATTTTGCTATAACATCCCCACAAGAACCAATAAAAGCAGAAACATCATCCAGTTCATTTGTGGCCTCTGATTTGATACTGGAAATTCTAGTGCCATCGTCACTTCTTACGACTACAGCGCCTAATACTTCACTAATGGTTTCCAGTTTATTTAATATATCTTCCATTTAACACCTACTCAAATGATTCCTTTATTTCATTGTATTTCTTCTTTGCAAGCATAGGTCCTAATTCTACTAAAGCTTTTTTATAAAGTGTCTTGTCAATAATTTCATTTAATGTTTTTAAATCATCGATTCCCACTAAATAAATCTTGTCCAGGTCCAATTTAACCTCATTGGGAAAGAATTGAAATACCTCGATAATGTTTTTACCTCCATTCATTTCTTCAACTGTTCTTCTAATATCATCATACCAAGGTTTTATATCAATGTCAAATGCTCCGAACTCTTTAAGAAAGATATTTATATTTTTAATTAATTTATTAAGACTATTCTTTACCTTTTCCTTATCATATACGAACCCGTTTTCAAGTAACCATACAAGACTCCCATAGACATCGACTATATTGACATTTGACTGCTCTATCATCTCTTTCAAACTTCTTTTTCCATTTACTAACAATAATATACGCCAATCGGTCTTACGCATCGATACCTTACCGCTTTGAGGTAATTGTGTAGCTTTGGCTAAAATCGTATCAAAGGGTGGTAATTTTTTAACATAATTATGTATTTCTTTTTTCCTTCTTTCAATTTCTGATATAATATTTCCACTCTCTTCCGTAAAGGTTTTCTCTTCAATCCTCTCATCTGTTTTGAATTTGAATTCTCCATTCTCTTCGAGAGCAATAAGATAAAGAGCTTCGGGTCCGCTTTTATGTTTAAATACTGCATGATAAATTTTACCATTATCAAAATATACGACTCCATTCATACCAAATATTATGA
>JAGLYS010000107.1 GCA_023132105.1 Caldifarciminota bacterium | reverse complement strand
CCTCCCGCCAGTGGGAGGGAAAGTTGCTATATAGTGATATTTCCCACTATTCCTTCCTCGCACTTGATGGGTGATTATATTTTAATTTCTAAATCAATAGGTGGTAAATATGTTTACACCAGGTGCCATATTTAAATTGTATTATATACTATTATAGGGGCGAGTCAATGACTCGCCCTCTTATTCTTTTGAATTCATTTCTAATAAATGTAGAACTTACACCTAAATCCTAATCCCGGAATATAGAATTATCGGAGCAGTACTATCTTTCTCGATTGAATCTTATTGCCTGATTTTAACTGGCAGAAATAGATACCTGCAGGAACCTTTCCTTTTGAATTCATTCCACTCCAGGTTACTTGGTGAATTCCAGGATCTACCTTACCATCAAATAATGTACAAACCTCTTTTCCTGCAATGTCATATATTCTGATCTTTACTTCCCGGGTCTTATCCACTGAATATCGTATTGTTGTAGACTTAGCGAAAGGATTCGGTATATTGGGAAGTAGACTTATACTTCTAATAATAGGTTTTATTTCATCAATAGAAGTAAAATCCCATCCCACTACCTTTGCTGCTATATCATAACCTTTCTGCCATTTTGGATCCTGCCAGGTGAAGATGATATTCGTCCCATCTGTTGCAACATCCGGACGATACTGAAGTGTATTTAGTCCTTCAGTATCATTATTCACCTTGTATGTCGTGCTATCCGGCGTACAATCAGTATTAAACCTCTGTGCGTATATATCGTATTCAGGATAGTCATATTGATACCAGACAACAACAAAACCACTGTCAGGTGATACATCGACTGCCGAATAATAACAGGAACCATCTGCTATCTGAAAGTTGGGATCAACCGGATTCCCAAGTGTATCGATCACCTGTCCATATATACCTCGGGGTGTGCGATAATCCTCCCATGCAACTATAAAATTATCATCCCTGAGTGTTGATACACAAGGGCATTGCTGTGTGGATGTTTCTATATCATCATTGATTAAGAAATTAGAGCCAACAGGGCTTCCATCGACAGTATAGACCTGTCCATAGATGTCATAATTTCCATTTCTTTGATCATGCCATACAATAAGAAACCTGCCTGATTTATTTATTGCAATATCAGGACTCTCTTGTGTAAATGTACCAAGGTCATCATCTACTCTGAAATTCACCCCTGTTGTATCCCCTGATGAGTTGAATCTCTGTGCATATATGTCGGAATCTCCATTTCTGTAGTCTCTCCATGTAATGATGAAATTGCCTGTTGTATCCATATCAATAGACGGATAATATCTGTACCCTTCGGTCGTATCATTTACGGTTATTAATCCCCCTGATGTATCACCTGTCGGATAAAACATCTGGCAACTGATATCATAATTGTACCAATATGTAATAATAAAACTCCCATCCTTGAAAACAGATACATCTGGTGTATTACCATTATTTATTCTTCTGTTTATACCTGTT
>JAGLYS010000106.1 GCA_023132105.1 Caldifarciminota bacterium | reverse complement strand
AAATGTTCTTAAGGAGCAATATAGTCCTGAATTTTTAAACAGATTTGATGAAATAGTCTATTTCAATCAACTTAGTAGAGCAAACATAGAAGAAATTGTGGAAATTCTATTCAAAGAAATGACAATACGATTAGAAGATCTGGAATTAAATGTTGTTTTAAACAATGAGGCGAAAATATTCTTGGCTTCCGAGGGATATGATCCTGTATACGGGGCGAGGTATCTAAGAAATGTTATGGAGAAGAAGTTACTTGATCCTCTCTCTGAAATGATATTAAGAGAGAATATAGAGGAAGGCAATACAATCGATATATCATTAAAGAAAAATAACCTTGATTTTCGAATTATTAAAAGTAGAAAGAAAAACAAGGTAATTACCACATAGGAGGAACCATTGAAAAAAACTTGTTTTATAACAGGAGTAATATTACTTTTCTATATTCATATTTCAGCTGTATATGTTACGGATATTTCAATTTCAGGAAATATAAATATGTCGGAATCCGTTGTTCTAAGTGCTTCTCAAATTCATCTCGGGGATGATATAAACTCTGAGAAGATTGATAATGCTATAAAGAGTATATATAAATTAGGATTTTTTCAAAATGTAAAAATTGATATTATTCCAAATAAAGATAATCAATGTGAAGTAAATATTATTATTGTAGAATATCCTATAATTAAAGATATAGATTTTAAAGGAACCGGAGTGATAAAAAAGAAGTCGCTTAAAGATGATTATAGTCTAAATATTGGCAGTGTCGCTTCTGATAAAAATCTCTTTCACTGGAAAAGGGATATGGAAAAAAAATATATTGAAAAGGGATTTCTTAATGTTTCTATTAATCTTAACCTCGTAAATACAGATACATTAAAAAACACAACAACACTTCAAATTGCTATTATAGAAAACCAGAAGATCATATTGAGAGATATAGTCTTTGAGGGTAATCATAATATTAAATCTGTTAAACTTGCCGGTGTAATGAAAAACAAACCGAGAAAGGGGATATTCTTCTGGCGGGGAAGGTTTGATGAAGAGAAATTTGAGGAAGATAAAGTTAAAATAGTTGAATATTATGCTGATAATGGATTTCCCTTCGCAAAGGTGGAAAAAACATATTCGACATTTGACGAAAAAGGGAAAAATATGATTCTTCATATTGTTATTGATGAATCGGATAAGATATACTTTGGAAAAATAGATTTAAAAGGTAATGAAGTCTTTAAAAGCAAATATCTGGAAAAATTATTTAAGATTGAAGAAGGAAAACTCTATAACAGGAAAAACCTTGATAAAACTATTCAAAACCTCTACGAAATTTATGGTAACAAGGGGTATCTTTTTCTACAGGTAATACCCAAAAAGAAAGTTGAAGGGAATAATATGAACATAACACTTCAAATTGTAGAAAACTTTCCTGCATATCTAAGATATATAAATATTGCCGGTAATACAAAAACACATGAAAATGTTATAAGAAGAGAAATGACAATATTTCCCGGAGAGTTATTAAAGAGAGCAAGACTCATTGAAACACAGAGAAAATTAGCTCAACTCAATTATTTCGAAGATTTATCTCTTGATACAAGGATTGTTGACGATTCGGGAAATGTAGATTTAACATTCAAAGTTAAAGAAAAAAGTACGGAAACGGTTTCGGGAGGTGTTGGCTATTCTCAAGTCGATGGAATTACAGGTAATATTTCTCTGTCTTTTCAAAATCTTTTAGGCACCGGGAGAAAGATAAGTCTTCAATTTGATAAGGGAAGAACACTTAATAATTTTCAGCTTTCTTTTAGTGAACCATGGTTATTAGATACAAAAGCAAGTTTAGGTTCGAATATATTTTATACTACGAGATCGGTTACATATACATACGATTCATTATCTATAGACACTACAGTAATTGATTCAACGACAGATAGCACTACAATCGATTCAACCCATACATTAGTTCCATTCGATGTAAATGAAAATACTAAAGGTTTTAGTATAACTGCCGGTAAATATATCCAACAATTCCGTTATTTAAAAGGCTTTATTGGCTATACATTACAGAATACGGATTTTTACACAACGGATACGGCACATGTTAATGATTATATAAAAGCTCAACTTGGCAATAAATGGAAAAGTGCAGTATCATTGACATGTATAAGAGATTCCAGAGAGAAAATATTTAACCCTGTAAATGGTTCATTTGCCAGGCTTTCTTCAGAGTTCGTAGGTGGTCCTTTCTTCGGGGATGAACATTTCCAGAAATATACGATTGATGGAAGATATTATCGCAAGATTATTGGCATTGTTAGTATTATGACAAGAGGGGTTTATGGGACATGTTTCGGTTATAAAACACCCGGAGATGTTCCCCTATTGGAAAAATTTCTAATAGGGGGGATAGGTGACCTTGGTCTAAGGGGATATTCGGATAGATCGATCGGATTTAACAATATGTCTGGTTATCAATACGCGGGAAGAGCATATTTTATAAGTAATATTGAATTACACTTTCAAGCAAATGATAATATTTATGCTATTGGCTTTTTTGATATAGGAAATGTATGGAGTTCATTTTCTGATGGTTTTAACAAGAGGTTTTGGCCAATGAAAAAAGGCGCTGGAGTGGGTATCAGGTTAGAAGTTCCTATGATTGGTATTCTCGGTTTTGATTATGGTTATGGTTTTGATAGAAGTGGCGGAGGGATGTGGGAACCTCATATCCAAATAGGAACTACATTTTAGGAGATGTAATGAAAAGAATTATATTATTGATATTATTGTTTATACCTGCAATTGTCTTTTCCGAAGATAAGATAGGTTATGTTGATACAGAGAAAATAATAAAATCATATAGCGAAATGAATATTATTAAAACACAAATAGATATTTTAACAAATCAATGGCAAAGGCAATTAGGAGAAAAAAAACTTGAGATAAATAAACTTAAAAACGAGCTGGAATCCAAAAAGCTTGTTATCTCATATGAAATGCAAAAGGAAAAAGAGAAAGAAATCAATAGAAAAGAGAAGGGATTCGCCATATTTATGGATAGTATATGGGGAGATAAAGGTGTTTTAGATGTGAAAAAGAAAGAACTATCCGGAGAAGTAACAGATAAAATTAAAAAGGCAATTGAGAAAATAGCTAAGGAACAGGATTTTTCTATTGTTTTTGATATCGGCAAAAGTGGTATTATCTATTCGCAAAGAGGGGTAGATCTTACCTCTTATGTAATTGAAGAGCTTAACAAAGAGGCGGAAGGACATAAAATATCAAAAACATTAGAGATTGCAATACCCTATATTTATGAGATGAATAATGAAGCACAAGAAATGAATATAGGATCAAAATTGCGTAATATACTTATACCTGCAATTAATAAACTGGGGGATTTTGAATTTACAAAAATACAGGATATTAATAATGCTTTAAACAGTATGGGTATAAGCAATTTAAAGAATAAGATACCTGATGATAAATTAATATCATTAAGTAAAAATATTAATGTGGATTATGTTATCTATATTTTATCCGAAGTAAATATAGGTATAGTAAAAATAAGCATTAAATTGGTAAATGGAAGAACAGGACAAATTGTCTTACAAAGTGAACATAGCATACATACAGATAAGGAATTGGATAAATTGATAAACGGTATATTACAGGATATTAAACCTATAATAGGGATATAGTATGAATGATATAAATGATATAATGAAAGTTATGCCTCATAGATATCCATTTTTACTTATAGACAGGATTCTCGAAGTGGATAAAGAACATGTTAAAGCATTAAAAAATGTAACGATTAATGAACCTTTCTTTCAGGGGCATTTTCCCGGACATCCTATTATGCCTGGTGTTTTGATAGTAGAATCACTTGCCCAAGCCGGTGGTATTTTAGTAATGAAATATATGAAAAATCTTGAAGATTACTTATTTTATTTTATGAAAATAGATAAGGTGAAATTTAGAAAACCAGTTCTACCCGGAGATACACTTATACATCACATTAAATTGCTAAAAGAGAGGGGAAATATATTTATAATTGAGGGAAAAACTTATGTTGAGGATAAGTTAGTTTGTCAAGGAGAATTTACAACTATGATTGTAGAAAAATAGGAGTACGGATATTATAGAAAAAAGACAGGGAATTGGAAGTAATTTCAAAAAAGGTGCATTTTCAAATATAGAAGAAAATGTCCTTATAGGAGACAATGTAACGATAGGGAATGGTGTAATTCTTTATGGTGGAGTTATAATCGGTTCTGATGTAAATATTGGAGATTTCGTAACGGTAAATGCTCCATTGAATTATAAGAATAGTGAATCGGGAAGAACCGTTATTGGCGATGGTGTTGATATATATTCATATACTTTAATTCAAGCGGGAACGGGTGACAATTTTACAAGTATAGATTCCGGGGCAAGAATATTGGGACATTCTACTGTCGGGTATAATGCGAGAATAAGACAGGATGCAATTATAGCTACCGAGTCAATTATTGGTCACGATGTAGAGATAGGAGAGGCTTCAATAATAAATGCAAGGTCTTATATCAGACCGGGTGTAAGAGTAGGGAAACTTACACACATTGCAACAATTAGTAGTATCGAATATGATGTTATTCCTTTTTCTATTGTCAAAGGGGCTCCCCCTTTTGTTGAAAATGTCAACTTAAAAGGGTTAAAAAATTATGGATATAATGATGAGGAAATTGAAATAGTAATGAGAGCTTTCGAGATTATTTTCAATGAAGGATATACGAATAAAATGGCTGTAGATATTATTAAAGAGAAATTAGAGTTGAAGGAAATAGTAAAAGAAATTATTGCATTTATAGGAACAAGTAACAGAGGTTTATTAAAATAGGTGAAACTATGATTAAATTATTTAATACTCTTACAGGCAAAAAAGAGGAATTTATACCAATAAATGCCGGTGAGGTTTCGATGTATGTTTGTGGAATGACTGTGCAGGACAGAGTACATTTAGGTCATATGCGGGCATATGTAATGTCTGATTTGATTAGAAGAGTATTCGAATATAATGGTTACAATGTAAAAGTCGTACAGAATTTTACCGATATAGATGATAAGATCATTGAACGGGCAAGAGAATTCAATACGGATTATAGATTGCTGGGAGAGAAATATATTAGAGAATATATCGAGTCTTCTGTGATTATGAATATCAAACCTCCCTATTGTTATCCAAAAGCAACTCAACATATTGAAGAGATTATAAAACTTATAGAGAAATTGATAGAAAAGGAGTATGCATACATTGTCAAGGGGAATGTATATTATTCCACAAATAAATTTAAAGAATATGGAAAACTGTCAAAGAAAAGGATAGAAGATTTAATCTCAGGATCAAGAGTAAAAATCAATCCGGATAAAAAAAATCCTATTGATTTCGCATTGTGGAAAATATCGAAAGAGGGAGAACCATACTGGTACTCTCCATGGGGGAAGGGTAGACCAGGATGGCATATAGAATGTTCTGCAATGAGTATAAAGTATCTTGGTGAAACATTCGATATTCATGCAGGAGGTACTGATTTAATATTTCCTCATCACGAGAATGAAATTGCTCAGAGTGAAGCGGTTACCGGTAAGACATTTGCAAATTACTGGATTCACAATGAGATGCTAAGAATTAAAGGGGAGAAAATGTCTAAATCATTAAGCAATTTTCTTGCAGTTAAAGATATATTAAATGGAATTAGTCCGAACTCTTTACGGCTTTATTATTTAAAAACACACTTTAAAAGCCCTCTCGAATATGATGACAATAGTTTGAATGAATCATCTAATGCAATGAATAGAGTTGAGCGTTTCGTCGAAGAAAATTATATTTCTGAATATAAATTAAATATGGATCTACTAAAAGGTGTTATGAATGATTTGAATGATAATTTCAACACACCTAAAGTTCTTGGAACATTATTTTCTATTTTAAGAGAAGCAAACAGCGGAATTGGAGATAAACATGAGGTTGCAGGAACAATCAAAAAGGTATTCGAAATAATGGGGTTTGTATTCCAAAAAAAGGAAAGAAATAATAAAATCGATGATATTATGAATTTGATAATTGAAATAAGAAAAGATTTAAGAGAAAAAAAATGTTTTCAGATTGCTGATAAAATAAGATATCAATTGGAAAGACAGGGTATTGAATTAATGGATGGGCAAGATGGAACGAAATGGAATATTAGATAGAGGAGGAAATCATGACAATTAGAAAAGGCAATGCAGCATTAATTATATCATTTATTCTTGCTGCGGTTATTGTAATAGGTATTATTGTCCTTTTATCCGGACCAAGTAATATAATAATGGGAAAGGTAAAATCTCTTCCGAACTTCTTTGGCCTTGACAGGGAAGATGCATTACTTACAGCACAGCAAATAGGTATAATTGTAAAAATTGATTCTATTAACGACAATAATTTACCATATAGTATTATTGTTAAACAGAATCCTTTACCGGGAAAATCTTTAACAAAGGGTGATATTATTTATTTAACATTAAATAATAAGGAGCTAAATAAGTTTGCAATACCTGACTTTAGAAATATGCAGTTAAATGATGTGGAAAAGGAGATAGGCAAATTAGGTTTGGTACTTGGGGAGATTAAAAAGGCAGAAAATAAAAGCTTGGAACCTAATAGTGTTATTTCTCAAATGCCAGCACCAGGAACCATAATCGAAAAAGGTGATAAAATAGATTTAACAATTGCATCTAAACCGAAAATTGATTCAAGAATAAAGATTCCCAATGTAAAAGGGAAATACTATACTGCTGCAAGAAAAATATTGATAGATAGAGGATTTAAGGTTTTAGTAAGGTATAAAATCAATATCGAATATGATTTCGACCTTGTTTTAGATCAATATCCGTCTGCGGGAACAAATGCAAAGAAGGGTACAACCGTTACAATATATGTAAATCATGAAGAGTAATAAAAGGGGCAAAAGAAAAAGCAATCAGTTTGTAGGCATATCAATTGCAATTGTCTCATTTGTAATAGGTTTTTTTATTGTAAATTATTTAATAATGCCTATAGTAGTGGGAAAAGGTGAGGATACACTTGTTCCATCTCTCGTAGGTCTTAATGTAAAAGATGCTCAGAAAATTATCAGGCATGAAGGATTGACTTTAGATATAACAGGATATCAATACGATACTGTTTATCAGAAGGACAGAATAATATATCAAGACCCAAAACCCGATGAAATCACAAAGAAGGGCAGGAAAATCACTGCAATTGTATCGAGAGGTATAAAAGCAAATATTATGCCATATATTATTGGTATACCTTTAAGTAATGCCATTGAAGTACTTAAAAGTAAAAATATTAACAATGGAATAAATAAAATATTCACATCTTCCGATAGTGTACCGAGAAACTATATTGTTTCTACTATTCCTGATGCAGATGAGAGTATATCCCCAAGTATGATGATAACGGTTTTTATAAGCAAAGGTAGTGAGAGTGATACATTATCTATGCCTAATATTACAGGATTAAGTTTTATCGAAGCTCTTGATAAGGTAAAATCTCTTGACCTCATTCTTGGGAATATCGAATATGAAGACAATATAGATAGTGTAAATAGTAAGGTTATACTGCAATATCCGGAAGAGGGGGATCTGATTTCTCCCGGAGACAGTGTTAATATCGTATTACATAAAGAATGAAGAATTTAGTTGCACCATCAATACTTTCGGCTGATTTCTCCAATCTTGAAAACGATATAAATAAATTAAAATATTCGGGAGCGGATATATTACATATTGATGTAATGGACGGACATTTTGTGCCAAATATTACAATTGGTCCGGTGGTTGTAAAAGATATTCGCAAGGTAACAGATCTACCGATTGATTGTCATTTAATGATTACAAATCCGGAAAGGTATTTTGAGGATTTTCTTGAAATCGGTATTCAATATATATCAATGCATATCGAGCTAAATAGAAGTATTAAAAAGTGTTATGAAATTGCAAGAAGATATAAAACTAAATTTGGCATTGCAATTAACCCGGAGACAAAGACAGATAAATTGAAATGGGTTATTGATATTGCGGATTATATTTTGATAATGACTGTTCACCCGGGTTTTAGCGGGCAAGCATTCATTAAGGAAGCTTCACTTAAAATACCTGTTATTAGGAATATGGGATACAATGGTTTGATTGAGGTGGATGGAGGCATTAATGCAGAAATTGCTAAAGAGCTAAGAGAATTAGGGGCAGATATAATTGTTTCAGGAAGCTATATTTTTAGAAATAACATAAAAGAAGCTATTAAAATGTTGAGGTGATAATGGATAAAATTATAATATTGGATTTTGGTTCACAATATACTCAGTTAATTGCAAGAAAGATCAGGGAGTTAAATGTCTATTCAGAAATTGTTCCATTTAATATCACTGCGGAAAAATTATCTCAATACAAATCTGGCGGATTGATTTTATCCGGTGGTCCATCAAGTGTTTATGAAGAAAATGCACCTCATGCCGATAAGAAAATATTTGATCTTAATATTCCTATTCTCGGTATCTGTTATGGAATGCAGGAAATTGTATATAGATTTGGGGGGACTGTTATAAAAGCATCGGAAAGAGAATATGGAAAAGCAAACCTGATAATTGACGGCAAGACAGACCTTTTTTATGAAATTAAGAATAAATCCGTAATGTGGATGAGCCATGGCGATAAAGTAACTGATATACCCGAGGGATTTATATCAAAAGCATATACATCCAATTCGGAATATGCTGTTATTGAAAATATTAAGAAGCGTATTTGGGGAATACAATTTCACCCTGAAGTACATCATTCCGAGAGAGGGAAAGAGATTCTGCGTAATTTTATAGAGAGAATTTGTAAAATTGAGAGGACATGGAATATAAGTGCTTTTATTGATTCAGAAATTGAAATAATCAGGAAACAGATAGGGGATGATAAAGTAATCCTCGGGCTTTCCGGAGGAGTCGATTCCACAGTTGCTTGTTTTCTTCTAAGAAAGGCAGTAGGAGACAACCTCTATTCAATTTATATTGATACAGGATTAATGAGGAAGGGCGAAAAAGAGGAGATAGATAATATATTTTCCCCAATGCTCGGGGAGAAATTTATTTCACTTAATGAGAGTGAAATCTTTATCGAAAGACTTAAAGGTGTTGAAGATCCGGAAAAGAAAAGAAAAATTATTGGAAAAACATTTATAAAAATATTCGAACGAACGGCAAAAAGAATTAAAGGGGTAAAGTACCTTGCTCAAGGAACTTTATATCCAGATATGATAGAATCTATTTCGGTATTGGGACCATCAAAAACAATTAAAAGCCACCATAATGTCGGCGGTCTTCCCAATAGAATGAATCTCAAATTGATTGAACCCTTAAAAATGCTTTTTAAGGATGAAGTGAGGGAAATGGGAAAACTTCTTGGTGTTCCCGATAACATAATCAAAAGACATCCTTTTCCGGGGCCCGGACTTGCTATTAGAATGATTGGTGCAATAAACGATAGCGACTTATGTATCTTAAGAGAGGCAGATGGCATATATATTGAGGAACTCAGAAAAAATGGACTTTATGATGAAATATGGCAGGCATTTGCAGTTCTTCTCCCGATTAAAACAGTAGGTGTAATGGGAGACAATAGGACTTATGAAAGAGTTTTGAGTCTTAGGGCTGTTGTTAGTGTCGATGGTATGACAGCTAACTTTTATCATATGCCATATGATATTATGGAAAAAATATCAAATAGAATAATTAATGAGGTTCAGGGAATTAACAGGGTTGTTTTTGATATTAGTTCCAAGCCACCGGCAACAATAGAGTGGGAATAAACAAAGGGAAGGGAGAGATAATATTTCTCCTTGACAAAATTTGTTTTTTTGTTAGAATACAGCAAGATTAAATGCTGATTT
>JAGLYS010000105.1 GCA_023132105.1 Caldifarciminota bacterium | reverse complement strand
TAAATTTGTGAATTCGTGGTGGTTCCTCCTCTCTTTGTCATTCCTGCGAAAGCAGCGAATCTCTCTCCCTTCCATTTTTCAGTCAAATTTTATTTTTATCTTGGACATTTTTTGGACATTTAAAATATATAATTTTTGTAATGAATAAAATTTAACCAATGGAGAAAGAATATGAAGAAACTATTATTGATATTATTTATTCCCTCAATTTTATTTTCATCATCGATTAAAATTATTAAACCAAGATTGGCATTCCCTGATATATCATTAAAAGGTATGAACATATCGATTAATGTGATTTTGGATGATATAAATCAGGATTCTATCAGTGCTGTTCTGTTTTCACATTTTGATACAATTGGAATACCTGTAATTGCTATTTCAAATCCAGATTCAAATCAATGGATAATGCAGACGAATATTCCATATGATATACAGTCAGATCTTTATTCGTTAATTTTAAATGCAGGTGTTATAACAGATACACAATACAATGCCATTTTAGTTATCGATTCATATCCGGAATATTTTAGTTTCATTCAAATAACGGACCCTCATATCGGTTATTCTACATCAACATCGGAGTATCTCGGTATTGCAATAAGCGAAATTAATTTCATTAATCCGGATTTCGTAATACTTACAGGTGATGTTGCTGAAAAGGGGAACAACCCCGAATGGTATGAAGAATCTATAGATTCACTGAAAAAGTTAAGGATTCCCGTATTTTGTATAAGTGGAAATCATGATTGGTATAACTGGATGTATATACCTACTGATGAGAATAATTACTTGGAAATAATAAATCCGTATCCCGACTATTCATTTACATTCGGGAACAGTTATTTTCTGCTTATGGACACCGGACCTGATGATATGCCAAGCTTTACATCGAACTGTTATGGTTTAAATAATGTGCAACTGGATTGGATAAACTCCAAGCTTATAGAATATTCGGGATTTACGAATGGTTTTGTTTTTATACACGGACCATTTTATGATGATGGAGGATCCGAGAATAGATATGGATTAAGCGAATTTATTGCATTATGTGATACATTTAATATCGATATGGTTCTATGTGGACATACACATAAGAATAAATTTTTTGATATCAATGGAGTAAGACATTCGGGAAATATATATCCTGTTGAGGGAACAAAATATGTACAAACAACAACCAACGGAAAAGGTGATTATGAAGATTGTGGATACAGACTTATAAGGATCGGACCGGATTCGATATTGAATTATTCGGTAGATTATGATGAGGATGGAATAAGAGACTTTGACTCCGCACTCAAACTTGACCGATTGGGCATTCAATACTCATATAATACCGACTCTACAAACGCCCAAGCTATTATTATAAATGATAATAACGAGTGCTTTAATTTAGCTCGCCTTTATTTTACAATGTCCTCCGATACGATCTATAAATGTGATAAAGGAGAAATTGTAAGGCAAAAGAACGGGCAATTATTGGTTGAATTGAATTTCTTTCCGCCAAAGTTTACGGATACTATTAATATCACCCCATCTAATGAGATTGGTATCAGAGAAACTAATATGTTAAAAACAGGAGAAACACTTTTAGTAAGTCCGTCTGTCTTTTATTCTCAGTGTAAAATTAAATATATTAATAGCGTGAATTTCGATTACACTATATCTATTTACTCAGCTAACGGGAGAAAGGTAAAGA
>JAGLYS010000104.1 GCA_023132105.1 Caldifarciminota bacterium | reverse complement strand
TGTAGATAATATCTTTCTCATATTTACCTCCTAAAAATGATTTGCTGACACTGATAATTCACTATTCCCCTTTTCACTTTGATATGCCCAGTCAAAAACAATATGATCATCACATATGCTATTAATCCTTATCTTTGCAAAATGATTATCTTTTGTCCATATAATGTATCCATGGCCTGCAATTGCTTCGGCTTTTCCTGTCTGTGACCAACCGTTTAATGGAGCATAATCAATATCATCAATCGAATCGATATAACCGAAATCGTGTATATCATCATCATTGCCAGCTTTTAAGTAATAGATATGACCTTGTTTGTCGGATTCAAGATAAAGGATTAATGGAATTGTAGATAATATCTTTCTCATATTTGCCTCCTAAAAATGATTTGCTGACATTGATAATTCTCTATTCCCCGTATCGATTTGATATGCCCAGTCAAAAATAATATGATCATCATATATACTATTAATCCTGATCTTTGCAAAATGATTGTATTTTGTCCATATAATATATCCATGGCCTGTAATTGCTTCGACTTTTCCTGTCTGTGACCAACCATCCAATGGAGCATAATCAATATCATCGATCGAATCGATATAACCGAAATCCTGTATATCATTATCTCCATATCCTGTTTTCAAATAATAAATATAACTTTGTATATCAGATTCAAGATAGAAGTGACAATCATATGCATTATACGGAACAACCTCCTCAAGAGCTAAATTAAAACCGGCATCATACGGATAGATTATTCTATCCCAGATTACAGCTCCATAACCTGCAGGTCTCGGTGTATCATAAACATCTTCCCTTGACAATTCACTTTCGTTACAATCATCATCAACACTTGCTATTGCATAGAAGTAAGTTACACCATTATACACGGAATGATCTACAAAAAACGCCGAGCGAACACTTGCTATATTCGTATAAGGTCCTTCAAGATCATACGATCTGTAAACATTGTATTCGAAAAAATCTTTATCACTTACTGGATTCCAATATAAAGTAACTTTTCCATCCCCCGTTATACTTGTTACACCGGTTGGGATTTGAGGTGGTTCATTGTCTATTATGTAGTATCGGCAACCTGCTACAAGCAACAAGATGATGAGAAACGGTATTAACATTTTTCTTTTCATATTACCTCCTGTTAAATACTTACTTATACTTATGCAAATTATATACCAATTCCTCTAAGTTACAATAATACGCATTTTATTCAAAACAGAGAAATCTATTGATGCACATATTTTGTGCATCTCTTTTTAAGCAT
Organism: Caldifarciminota bacterium; assembly: GCA_023132105.1. Classification (GTDB taxonomy): domain Bacteria; phylum Hydrothermota; class 32-111; order QNBC01; family QNBC01; genus JAGLYS01. The sequence goes on along the minus strand of JAGLYS010000104.1, from coordinate 2,915 downwards.
TGCTATTATGGATATTTAATTTCTATATGTAAAAATTTCACTATGCATATTATTTGTGCATAGGAATAAAGGGGAGGAGAACCACGGAAAGGAAAGGGAAGAGAGAAAAATAAACACGAATTGCACTAAGAGAAGAGAATAATTCTATACCTTTTATTTCACTAAATTAAGCCAATTTCACGAAAGAAAATAAGGACAGACACAGGGGTTTTCCCATGCAATTTACGATTCCCGAATTTGCGAACTTGCGACTTGATACTTGAAACTTGCTACTTACAATTACTATTTATATCAATTTACCTCTGAAGATAAAAGTATTGATGTTTCAAAGTCAAGTATCATATGTTGTTACAAAGCAAAATGTCACATTTATTAATATATCGATATGCTCTTTCATGCCTAATAAAATTCTGTGTAGAGATGCAATATTTTACATCTAATGTTACGGAAACGCCAGATATTAAGGAGATGCAAGATATTGCGTCTCTACGGTAAAATACTATAGAAACACTGAAACAAGTTCACATAACATTGTTTTCAATCCTTTATATATGACATCTTGCTTTTTAATTATTATGTGATATTGTAGAATTATAACATCAGTGCAATTATTACATATTGACATTGTATAGTATTTATTATAAAATTTATTAAACAATTAATAATGAGGAGGAAAAATGGCAAATATTTTGTTTCTAGTAATACTATTATTAACACCTTATGATCAAATGTCACTTGATGATCTATTAAAGGTGAAAGTTACTACTGCTACAAAAAAAGCAGTAGAATTGCAAAAAGCTCCTGCCTCAATGATCATAATTACATCTGATATTATTAAAGGAAATGGATATAATACATTAGCTGAGATATTAGACAATGAAGCAGGGATTTATGTAAACGATGACTTACAAAACAACGATATCATGATAAGAGGTGTCTCGGGAGGAATGAGAGGATACTCCAAAGGATTAAAGATACTTATTAACGGACTCCCTATACGATATAGAATTAATTCGACAATAGCAAGCAATCTGGATTTTTTACCTGTGGAAGCAATAGAGAGAATTGAAATCATAAAGGGACCGTCTTCAGCACTCTATGGAGCAAATGCATTTAACGGTGTTATTAATATAATCACAAAAAAGGAAAGTAATATTTCACTCAAACTTATTGGTAAGGATATCGATTATAGAGGTTTTGAAGAGAATTTATCATTTTCATACGGGAATTTCTTTTTTACTGAAAAAATTTCTAATGTTGACAGGAGTGGCATAAGCGGAGATACATCACTTACCCCGTTTATTTCAGATCAATTAAATGATAATGATAAAACATCCCCAATAGTCTATTATGCCAAGTTCGAAGAGAGTGGATTGCTCTGTGACCAATTCTATCAAAGAACAAAATCTTCGGGAGAATATAGTGATTGGGGAATTTTAACACATAACAATACTATCTCTTATGAAAATTCCCATTTTAGACTTATGTTTAAAAAAGACTTTAATATTCTTGATATTAATGTAGGTGGTATATATTCATATGGTTCTCCTACAAATGAAGAACATCTGTTTACAGGTGATACATACTATATCGAGAAAGATGTGGCATATAAATCTTTTGACGGGCATATTGAATGTGGAAAAGGATTTGCAAAAGTTGAGGTACTTGGTGGAGTAGATTTTTCTTATGATATTTTTTCACTTCCCAATGTTTATTATATTTACCCCAACGGAGATAAAATCCTTGATAAGAGATATCCACCAGCTCCGCAATATGATACGACATTTATTAATTACGGATTATACCTACATGGTTCAATAGATATTATCCCTGATAAGGTATCCATCACAGGAGGAATAAGAGATGATATTCATAATATTTACAAAGATTTTCTATCATATCGTTTTGGCTTGATATTGACTCCCAGTGACAGGTCTTATATTAAATTGATTAGTGCATCTTCATTTAAAGCACCACCCCCTAATTGGCTATTTTCAAGACCAATCAAGGTTTATGGCGGAGTAATGCCTAATCCTTTACTCAAGCCTGAAAAAACATATAGCCATGAGATTTCCGCGGGTTATGTTTTTGGTATGGTCTCTATCTCTTCAAATATTTACTATCAATCACTGACGGACAAGGTGGAGCTTCTTTTAGTCGGTGCTTCATACAGACCTGCAAATATTAGTTCATTATCGGGATGGGGATACGAAGGTGAAATAAAATGTAGATTTAAGCATATACAACCATATATAAACATTACATATACATATTTGAATGAGCAAAGCGGGGATCAAATAAGTATGTTTCCTCCGATTATGGTAAAAGGTGGCTTTTTGGCTAATTATAAGATAATTAGTTTTTATACAAAATGTAAATATATTGACAGAATACTTGCTTCTAAAATCAACAGGCGATTATATGGAAGTGATTATTATATTCCAGCATACTTTACACTTGATTCAGGCACTGATATTCGGATTTTAACATGGCAGGACAAAAAAATAGTCCTCCATATCGATGTAAACAATATTCTCGACCAGAAGTTTGCTTACGGTGGATTCGGAGGAATAGATATACCATCAAAAGGGAGATGGATGGATATATCACTAAATCTAAATTTTTAGGAGGTAAATATGAGAAAGATCATTGTTTTACTGCTCATGGTATTATTAATAGCCGGTTGTACAAATCCTGCAAAAGATACAATCAAGATCGGATTATTGATACCAACTACAGGTGGGTTAGCATCATATGGCGATGCTATGGGATATGCAGCGGATGTTGCAATCGAAGAAATAAACGATGCAGGTGGTGTATTGGGTAAGGACATCGAACTTGTTCCAAAGAATACAGAAACCAGTCCGGATATAGCCAAAACACGAGCTCAGGAATTGATAGATGAAGATATTGTT
>JAGLYS010000103.1 GCA_023132105.1 Caldifarciminota bacterium | reverse complement strand
GTTGAAAAAACCTGTAAAGCCAGATCCCCCGTTAGAGGAAGACCCCAACCCAAACCCGGCACACAAATATGCTTTTATTATTGGAATCTCTGATTATGAAGGAACTCAAAATGATCTTCAATACTGCGATGATGATGCAAGGGATTGGAAAACATATTTACAAAGTCAGGGATTTACAATTCAAATGGTGCTTGATAGGAATGCTACCGCAGATGCAATTATAGATGGTTTGATATGGCTTAGAGACAATGCACAACCGGGAGATGAAATTGCTTTTTGTTACTCAGGTCATGGAAACTCTTATCAGGGTTATGGTTCATGCCTTATAAGTACTGATTTATACTACATAACACACGAATATATTATGCAATTCATTATCGATGCTAATACATCTAAAAAAATGGTTGCAATCGATGCTTGCAAAGCAGGTAGTTTTAATAGAGATGCTATAAATGGCTCCATTGTTGCAACAGCATCTGATAAATCATATTCATATGATGGAGAACCATGGATGTCAAATGGTGTCTGGACTTATTATTATATAGAGACATTGGAAAATCTTGGGACTATATTTAATGAGGATGCTATTGAATATGCTGAAACAAATATGAAAGAGTGGGCTAATTCCTATACAGGCATTAGAGTAACACCTAAACACAAAGATCTTTACACAGGAAAATTTGATATTTAAAAGAAAATATTTATATGAAAAAGAGGGAACATATAAATATGTTCCCTTTTTTTCGTTTTATTGAATTGAAATCCATTTCTATAATGTTAAAACACTAAAATTTCACACTATTATAGACCGTGATTAATTTATTTTAAGTATTCCTTTGCAAAATTCATAATGGAATTTCTGTTTTCATTGTATTCTAAGATTATCTCATTTTTTATCTTCTTCTCGACATCACTGCCTGCTCCTCTGTCCGGATGCATAGAAAGAATATATTGATTTATTAATTTTTTGAATTCTCTAAATTTTATTTTCTTTGACTTTATCTTATCGATCTCCTCTTTTGGAATAAAGAAACCCTTTAGCATTGAAAAGAATATATCTTCGTCATTCTTTTTGCTGACATTTTCATCCTCGTTGTCTTCCTCATAATCATTATACCAATCGTTGTCATTATATTCGTCGTCTTCGTCTTCTATGATATCGTCAGCACTCATAATATATTCGATAATATTATTCTTGCTTAATTTTAATGCTTCATTTTTAAGTTGTGTATAACCGGAATTTAAATCTATTTTTGTATTCAGATATGTATGCATATTGATATAATCTTTTTTGACAAATTCTTCTAACAACTCTTTTTTTGCCAATTTCTTTAATTCTATCCTGGATTTGTCAAAAACAGAATTGACAAATCCGATATTTAAACCTTCCCAATCGTCTGTTTTCTTGACTTTTTGAACATTTCTTGACTTTTTACCTTTAATATTGTGCATTTCAACCTCCATATTAACAATAATTTCGCATTATAATATATATATCGGCAATTTATGTTTAGATTATATCCTTTATAGCACTATATTAGCGTTTTGTCAAGTAGTAATTTTCGATTGTTCATGATAAATGACTATATTTGAACAAATTATTGTAATAATTGTACTGATTATTTATATTTATTCTAAAATCCCTTCCCTTTCTTTTCCCTCCCACTCCCTTTTATCCTCTTAATAAATTTTCAATACTTAATATTCTTTCCTCACTTTTACTATTAAGAAATCTGATATTAGTATTTTCACTAATATTATCTATCTCTCCATTTGTAATTTTATTTGCCCATTTAATAATATTTATCATTTTCTTTTCACTAAAAATATTAGATTCGACTGTGAATACATCGGAAAGGTTGACATATCTAACCCTAATCCACCCTTTTTCAAAAAGTTCTTTCATTATCTTTTCTCTTGCATATCCTTCCCATCTAAATGGTTCTTTAAATTTTTTAAAAACAGCTTTTACATCTTTTATTTTAAGTCCGAATAATTCAGGTTGATCGCATATAATATCAATATGTTTGTTCGCCCCTTCAACAGGTATTATTTCTCCCTTAGGAGATATCCAATATGCTTTATTTTTCATTATTCATCCCTGATGTAGATATTATATTACCCAATACATTCGGAATATTATCAAATTTAATAAATTTTAGATCATATTTATCTTCTAATCGTTTATTAAAATCTCTTTTTCTTTTGGAAGTTTCTTCCATTACCGGAGAATTGCTTATATTATAAATATGTTTTATATCTTCAATTTTTTTCTTATAATCGTCTTTTGTTAATTCCCCACTTTTTAGTAATTTTGAATATATTTCAATCCTTCTATTGAGTTTACTCTTCATTTTATTTTCCTCCCTTGTTTTCAATTTGTTATTTCCTGCTGTTTTGTTGATTTCTCTGTATTCTTTTACGATTTCATCTTTATGTTCTTTGAATGTTATATAATCTTCGTAAAGCCGAGCAAGGCAACCTACCCCCTCATTAATTGCTAATTCCGTAATGTTCCCGTTTTCTATAAATGTCGGCTCATCATCATCAATGTCAAAGGCAAAAATCATTCCTGTTTTCAAACCGCTTATTGGGCTTGTTATCCTTACATAAAACGAAGTATTGGATATATCATACATTTCTCCTTCTAAATCCGTATATTCATACATTGTTTTAATTCTCCTTATGTTTATCATAACACAACCTCTTTAAAACGCTTTTTATTTGAAATATTATAAATTACTTTATCGCCTATAGTATATTTTAGTTCTATTCCAAGGTCTTTTCTAACTACACTATCTACAAAATCCTTTATATCTACTCCAAGATACCATTCATTGTTTTCAATATTCTCATTATACATTTTTGTAACCTGATCAGTAAAAAAATCTTTATCGTTAATTTTATCAGGCATTATTTCTTTAAGTACATTAAATTTTTTTCTCGCTGTTTTGATAATGCTAATTACAATATCAACACAATTATAATTGTGTTCCGCATAAACTCCAAAGTAGTGTATTTCAGGTTTAATACCATATTTATTATAAATAAATTTAAGCAATATTTCTCTTGCGATATATTCTCTCTCTGAAACAAGTCCGTTTCTAAACTCATAATAGAAATCATAGAACATCAATTCTTCATCCTCCGAAAGAGTGCCTTTTGCAATATATTTCTTCTGCCTTTCAATATCTCTTCTTATATATCCGTTTTGCAAATCAAGTATTTCATAAACTATTGTTGCTTCACGCAATTTGTTTTTACACTCTTTAAATTCTTTCTTATTCATTTTTATCTCCTTGCATCTAAATGCTGAGATATTGATCAATCAAAGAATAAGCAATTAGAAGACAACATAATTTTACATCTACTCAACACTAAACAGAAACCTTTTATTTCCTATCTGCATATATGGACATTCTTCGCTATACGGGGAAAGATCTTGTATACATGCACCACCCTCGGGGTTTATCCATATTCGTTTTTTTCTGCTTGGATTCAAACAAATGTGCCTTTTATTTTCTTTAGCATATTTTATCGCATACTTCAGGGCTTCCTCTTCTGTTTTTATACCTTCTGGTAGCTCCTTTCTCCCATATACTGCTGCCATAAATCTAATGACTATGTGCATTTTAAACGGTTGTTTACATAGTTCTTCAAATCTCTTCTCTGCAATTTCTCTATCCATTTTAATCATTTTATTTAATTCTTCTTTGTCAATTCCAATAATATCAACAATCCTCTTAAATAATTCCTTATCTATATTACCATAATGCTCAAAATCTGCAATTTTGCTCGATATTTTTCCAATATTCTTATACCCTAATGCTCTTCCAATATCTCCATATGAAAGTCTTTTATTTCTTCTCTCCCTTACTATATAATCAATTGTATTATTAAACATTACAACCTCCTTACATCTAAAGGCTTCGTCATTTCACGGTATTTACTCATTAATAATCTTTTCATAGATACCTTTTTTAGCATTATCAAACAAATCCGTAGCTTTTTTTATTGTGTTTTTATACTTCGCCCTCTCTTCAATATATTTATCTATAATTTCATGCTGTTTTTTAAGTGAAATAGCCGGTATTTCAATTTCCCCGAGACTCTTTGGCCTAATCGATAATATCATCCCCTGCGTATTAATTGTTTCGAATATTAATTGCCCTATTTCACTTTCAAAGAATAGCTTCAAATATCTACTATCATAATCTTTATTTGGTCTAATGTAGATTAAATTCGAAGCAATTGTAGTATCTCTATCCATTTTTGGAACTATTGCCATTTTTAATGAAGTTCCTCTGCATGTTAAAATGAGATCCCCTTCTCTAATTAAGTATTTATCTAATTGAAACTGTTTTTGTCTAATGCCTATTTTTCCTAATTTCGATAAATCTATCCCCTCATCATCTAATGCAGATATATTTATCAGATCTATCTCTTTATCCCCTTCAGAATTTTTACTACTAGAGAACATCCCCCCCCTTATAATATCTGCAATATTCTTTAATTTTATTTTTTCAATTTTACTGTTTTTATATTTAAGTAAATTTCCCTCCGATACCTTTAAAATATAATCATATTCCCATTTTTCAATATTTTTCAATTCATTTCTATTTTTAACAATAGAATTATTTTTAAAATAGTTTTTATTCTTATCCACTGTCCATGAAACTATATCAACAGTATAATTATCATCAACCTTTTCATTTTTTATCTCAATAACATTAACGAGACGAGATATAAATCCATACCCTCTTTTTATATAAATATTATTAATAGATTGTATATGGAAATTTTCCAATAGATTTCCTCTTAAAATGTCTAATTTATCATTCACAAACATATCATCCAAGTAAAGAAAACAATAATAATCATCCTTTTTTATATTCTTTATTATACGATTCCAAAGTTCATTAATATTTCTTATTAATTTCCATTTCCCCTCTCTAAATGTGTAGAAAACATTCATTGAAATTGTTAAATCAGCTTCAGGTAAAATTATTGATTCTGATGTAATGTCAAATGTGGATACCTCAACATTTTCTCTTTTTTCAAATGCAAGACAAAATGCTTTTTTAAGCAATTTATCTCCTGTCAAAATTACAAATTTTTTATCTTTTGATTGTTCTATCAAAACAGGCAGTTCCTCTACAAATTTCTCCG
>JAGLYS010000102.1 GCA_023132105.1 Caldifarciminota bacterium | reverse complement strand
GATATAGATAAAGAAATTTTCAAAGCTCTTGATGGGTTGAAAATAAAGAGGGTAAAAGTTAATATAAAAGTCGAAGAAATAATTAAAAAGAGGTTTATTTTCCTTAAAGAAAAAAGCAATAGAATCATAATCTCTGTTAAAAGTGATAAGGAATATTTGATAGAAAACCTGGAAAGATTTTTAAAAGCGCTTGATATTGAATATAACAATATAGATTATTCGATTAAGAACAATTCGATTGTTCTTACGATTGTAGAACCGAAAACAAGAGAAAAATTAATTGGAAAACATGGAAAAACTATCCAATCGTTAGAATATTTAGTAAATAAAATCGCTCAGAGCAATAATATCAAACATAATATTATAATTACAAATGAATGCAGGAAAAGTGTTCTTGCAAGCAAATACTGAAACAATTTCCGCAATTACAACACCAATTGGAATAGGTGCTATATCCGGAATAAGGATTTCCGGATCGAAAACGAGAAGAATTGTCCTTAAAATAATTAAAAAAAGAAAAAGGATTCTTGCAAATAGAATTTATCATGATTTTGTTATTGACGGTAATTGTAATGTTATTGATGAGATAATATTTTTCTTTAGAAAAGCTCCGAATACATATACGGGATTTGATGAAGCAGAGATATTTACTCATGGCGGATATGCAATTCCTGAATTAGTGCTTAACCTAATTATAGAAAACGGAGCCAGGATTGCCGAACGGGGAGAATTTACACAAAGAGCATTTATTAATGGTAAAATAGATCTATTACAAGCTGAATCTGTTATGGATATTGTAAATGCAAAAACAAGAGAAGCAGCTCGAAATGCTATAAATATACTTCAAGGAAAATACTCAATGGAAATAAAAGAAATAAAGGATCAGCTATTATATGTTTTAACGATCATCGATGCGAATATTGATTTTCCGGAGGATGAAGATATATATTTTGATTCTATAAAAGTATTGAATAGAATAGGAAACATAAAAGAGAAGTTACAGAATATGATTAAGGAAGAAGAGTGTACCAGATTAATGAAGAGAGGTGTTAATGTCGTAATAGTCGGGAAACCAAATACTGGTAAATCGAGTCTATTTAATACTTTGATGCTTGAAGAAAAAGCTATTGTGACAGATGTACCGGGAACAACAAGGGATATTATCGAAGGGTGGATAAATATTGAAGGAATACCTGTTTTACTCAAGGATACAGCAGGTATTAGAATCACTAATGATATTGTTGAAAGTGTCGGAATCGAGAAAACAAAAAACGAGATAAAGAATTCGGATATTATATTAGCTCTTTTTGATGGAAGCAATAAACTTAATGGTGATGACAAATTATTATTATCCTTGATCGAAAAGAAAAACAATTTATTTTATATTCTTACAAAAAATGATATTGAGAAAAAGATTGATATAAGTAAATTGAAACGATTTGATGCAAGAATAGACACAAGAGATCATACAATTCCAAAACATATAAACAAGCTGATTTTAAGTTATATTAAAAATAATAATATTGTTATTAATATACCTGATAGGATTATAGTGAGAATAAAGGAAGCCTTAAAATCATTATCGAAATCTCATTCTATTCTTTACAATAAGGAAGGGCTAGAACTCGCATCGTTTGAAATTAAAAACGCTATTGATAAATTATCCAATATTACAGGAGAGATTACAAGTGATGATATTCTTAATAATATATTTTCTTCGTTCTGTATTGGAAAATAATCAATTAAAATATCTTTTTCTATTATTGCCATTTTGTTCCGGCATTAATTTTTTTTTATTAAAAATTACATAATTCAATAATTGATTTTTATTAAGCGATTCTATGAATTTTTCCGTTATATCTATTCCATTATTACTTTTAAGAACATATATATTCCCATTATTGTAATAATTTATATATAATTTTATATCACCTGAAAATTTATTGAATATCTCTTTCGTTTTATCTATTGTATCCAAATTCTTCACATTTATGTTATAAGTTATGGAACTTATGAGTGTTTGAAAATCCTTTTGTAATTCATATATCGCAATTGCCTCGATTTGACCGTTATTTTTTGAATTGTCATAATAACCGGCGATAATCAAATAGGCATCATCCGCGAGAATATGTTTATATTTATCCAGTTTTTTAGAGAAAATCACTCCATCGATTTCTCCTGTTAAATCCTGGATTTTAAATGTAGCCATATTTGTTTTTCTCTGTGTTTTTCGAATTTTAAAAGCATTTATTACTCCCCCTACAACAACCCATTTGCGGTTATGAAGCTTGTGAATATTTTCTGCTTTATGAGTTGTTATAAAATTTAGAATAAACTCGTATTTTTCAAGAGGATGTCCGGAAAAGAAAAATCCATAAACCTCTTTTTCATACAGAAGTGTTTGAGATTCATCCCACATATCGATATTCATAAATTCCGGTTCAAGATAATCCGTAGCATCTGTTTCAAACAGTGAAAGATTACCCTGCTCTGCTTTTTTTCTTCTTTTTGATGCATATTCAAAAAATAATGGAAGATTGCCAAGAAGTTCGGCTCTGTTGGAATTAATCAAATCAAATGCTCCTGCTTTTATAAGAGATTCAACAACTTTTTTGTTTACTTTACCGAGATTTATTCGTTTTAAGAAATCAATAAAACTTTTAAAATCCCCGTTGTTTCGCTCAACAACAATTACTTCTCCGGCCTTAATACCAACATTTTTCAAAGCACTAAAAGGATAAAATATTTTATCACCATTAGTTGTAAAATTAATATCACTTGAGTTTATATCAACCTTACTTGTATGGATTTTTAATCTTCTTACCTCCTTTATTGTTTTTACAATTTGATCCATATTGCCAACATAAGATGATAAAATAGCGGTCATGAAATCTATAGGGAAATGAGCTTTTAGGTATGCTGTTCTATATGATAATTCGGCATAACCAGCGGCATGAGATTTATTGAATCCGTATTGAGCAAACGGTTCCATTATATTGAATACTTCATTCGCCTTGTTTTCGTCGATGCCATTTCTTTTTGCCCCTTCTATAAAATTGATTCTCATTTTCTGCATTACTTCAAAATTTTTCTTCCCCATTGCTCTTCTTAAAATATCTGCTTCTCCCAATGTAAATCCTGCCAATATATTAGCAGTCATCATTATCTGTTCCTGATATATCATATATCCATATGTCTCTTTTAAGAGATTTTCAAGCTTTGGATGTGGATATTCGATTTTTTGTTTTCCTGTTTTTCTTCTTATAAGTTCATCACGATCAATGGTCTGTAATGGTCCAGGTCGATAATATGATATCATAAAAATCAATTCTTTCATATTCGTTGGTTTTACCGTTCGCAAGAATTGTCTCATACCATCATTTTCAAGTTGAAAGACACCATATGTTTCACCTTTCTGAATCATTTTATATGTTTTCACATCATTTAAAGGAAGATTGTCAATGTCTATTTCTATGTTTTTATCCTTTTTTATTAATTGTATTGCTTTATCAATTACCGTGAGGTTTCGGAGTCCTAACAAATCAACTTTCAAAAGACCGATTTTTTCTATGTTTTTCATCGAATATTGGGTTGTTGGTACAACGGATTTATTTCCCTGTTCCCAGTACAATGGTGTGAATTTAGTGATTTCCTCCGGAGCGATAACAACGCCAGAGGCATGGGTTCCCGCTTGTCTTGTAAGGTTTTCCAATTTTGATGCCAATTCGGCAAGTTTCTCTATTTTACTATCTTGTTTTTTTAATTCCACAAGTTGTTTTATATGTTCAAATGCATCCTTAACATTAGCATTATCTCCATATTTGTCATAAATTTTTGTGATTTCATTGACTTCGTTAAATGGAATGTCCAGCACTCTTCCTACATCCTTGATAACCATTTTTGTTTTCATTTTTCCAAATGTAATTATTTGAGCTATATTACTTTTTCCATATTTTTCTCTCAGATAGCGGATCATATCATCTCTTTTGATATCTTCAAAATCTATATCTACATCAGGCATTGTAACTCTTTCGGGATTTAATAACCGCTCAAAAAGAAGGTTATATTCAAGCGGATCTACATTCGTGATGCCAAGGGAGTAAAGTACAATGCTGCCCACAGCTGATCCTCGCCCAGGACCAACACTAATATTGTGTTCCTTTGCTATGGCAATGATGTCTCTTATTATGAGAAAATATCCTGCAAAGCCCATTTTTTTAATTATAGAGAGCTCATAATCAGTTCTTTTTGATATTTTAGGTGAAATTTCACTATATCTATTAGATAATCCTTGATATGTCAAATGTCTAAGATATTCGTCTGTTGAATCATATTCATCAGGTATATTAAAGTGTGGCAAGTGCACTATTTTCGGATCAAGTGACAATATGAGATTGCATTTCTCAGCTATTCTGTAAGTGTTTCTTATTGCCTCCGGAATATCCTTAAAAAGATTGGTCATTTCTTCCTGTGACTTGAAATAAAGATCATGACTTTCGAATTGCCATCTGTTAGGGTCATCCAATTTCCTTTTTGTTTGAATACATATAAGTGAATCATGAGCTTCGACATCATCAAAATCAAGATAATGAACATCATTTGTAGCAACAACGGGAATATCATAT
>JAGLYS010000101.1 GCA_023132105.1 Caldifarciminota bacterium | reverse complement strand
TCTGGATTAATTATGCCTGTTAAATCTACATGGTTTGAACCAAAACTTAGAAGTGGTATCATAATTCATAAATTATCGTAGCAGGTGAGTTGAGAATATTCCAATTCATTTGTTATTGTAATTCTATGAATTTTACATTATAATTTATCGGAGGATATTATGAAACATTCAATAATGAGTTTTTATCCGAAAATTCTCTTTCTCCTTTTAGGTGTCTTTCTTATAGGACCATATCTTATACAATGGCTATGGGGATGGACAATTCCCGACCTTTTTCCCGGAGCTGTTGAAAATGGATTGATCGCTAAAAACATCCCATGGCTTACAGGACTCAAAGTTTCTATATTAATTGCGTTTTTAGTAGCTGTTTCAGGAGTTAAGGTATCATTAAAGGATTTTCAAAATTATAAATCAAATAATGAATAAAAAAACTTTTGCTATCTTTGATTATATACTTATTTTTACAACCTTCATACTTTTAACCTATGTTATAATAGCAAATCACGGATATTTGTTAACTATTGACATATTAGTTATCTTTTTCTTATTAACATTGTCATATATCCCTGCAAGAATATTAAAGGTGCCTTTTAAGAAATATTCTGCATTTACGATTGTTCCCGGTATATGTTTTTCAGGTTTGTTTCTTCTTCCGATATACCTTGCTTTGTTAAGTTCATTCATCGGACTTATAATTGCAGATAAATTTATCCAAAAATACAGCTGGAAAGTATTATTGAGAACTGCTTCATTGTTCACATTCTCAATATTTATTATTCATTTCTGGATATATCAAGTAAACAATCTCAAACTTTGGGTATTTATAAAAAATAATTTGATTATTATTCTAATATACTTTATAATTATCTATTCTCTTTCCTATATAAATGATTTTTTCCAGAGACATCTTTTATTGAAAGAGTATATTCAAATAACGCTGTTTGAATTTCTGATATATATATATAGTCTAATTCTTATGTTTATAACTGTTTTCTGTTTTTTCAATTACGGTTTAAACATCTTTATACTTTCTTTTATAGGCATATTTATAATCCACTATATCTTTAAAATTTTACTTGCTAATTCGTTTAAGATGAGCGAATATAGGATTTTACTTGAAATTGAATCTACAATTGCAACACAATTCAGCTTAAAAGAGGTTATTACAAAAATTGCAGTTCTTTCAAAAAAAATTGTTGATTGGTCGGCTTTGAATTTTGCAATATATGAACCTGAAACAGATGAAATAATTCTCCTATTTCAAGATTCTAAGGGATGGCTTGATAAACCTATTAAATTCAAAGATATGAAGGGTGTTTCATATAGGGCTATAAAAACAAAACAACCTATTATAATAAACGATACCTCTAAAGAAAAATATTATATAAATTTAAATGAAAACACTCAATCTGAAATTACAATTCCAATAATTATTGACAATGAGATACTTGGAGTTCTTGATTTCGAACATATAAAGGATAATGCATTTAGTGAAAATGATATATATCTGATAAAACAATTATCCGAACAGTTAGGACATTCAATCAAGATCAGCAAATTGCTTTACCCTTTACTTAATTCATCAGAGAAATTGAATGTCAGTATAAATAAATTGTTTTCTATATCCGAAGAGATGAATACAGTTACATCTGAAATTACATCCATTGCAAATAATATAACCGGCAAATCAGCAACTCAAATTGAAATAGTTGAAAAATCCGTTGATTCAAGTAATAAAGTTAAGGATATCGGTATATTGCTCAAAAATAATTCTGAAAAGATTGTTGAAATTAATAAGCAAAACGAGAAATTAATTAATGAATCAGTAGGTGGAATATATAAACTAATAGAAATAAGTAAGGTAATCGATAATTTCATACATAATACAGGCGATACTATTGAAAAACTTATCTCATCAATAAACAATATTACGAATTTTATAAACATAATAATGGATATATCTCACAAAACAAATCTTCTCTCAATAAATGCCTCTATTGAAGCTGCTCATGCAGGTGAATACGGTAAAGGATTTAAGGTTCTTGCTGATGAGATAGCTCTTCTTTCAGATCAAACACATAAAATGATTGAAAACATAAGTGTTACAACTGACGAAATACTTGAACGAACAAATGATTTATATAATACAATGGGAGAGGGAAGAGAAAATATTCAAATAGTTAGGAACAGTGTCAAAACCGCACAAAATGCAATTTCATCTATTACTGATGTTATGAATGAGAATTTTAAAAATGGAAACGAAATTAAAAAAATGATAAATAATACTGTAAATTATATTGATTCAATAAATATTTTGATCTCTGATATAAGCAATATCACGACAGAAAACAATAGCAATATAAATAATATTATAATGAGCTTTGAGAATGAATTTACAACAATCCAGATGCTTTCTTATGACATTGAAGCTCTTAAACTTTTAATGAATAAAATAAATATCGTACTTTCCAAATTTGATATTGATAATTTGTCAATATAACTATTTCAACCATTTATCCAACCACAAGATTAGTGATTCAATATCCGAATGACTTACGCCGGAAATTTGCAGTGCTTCACCAATAGTCCGAGGTTTTAAATGTTCCAATTTTTCTCTCCCCTCATGAGATATAATCTTTATATTCTTGTAGCATATATTTTTTGGTAATTTAATATTCTTTATTTTCTCAATTTCTCTTATATACTTTAACTGTCTCTCAATATAGCCCTCGTATTTTGCATTAATATAGACTCTGTATTTAATATCCTGTTTGACATCAGGTGTAATTATAAACAATCGTTCATAATCTAAATCAGGTCTTTTGTATAGTTTATATAAACTGGTAGACTCCCTTATTCTGAAATCCGTATTTTTTAACACTTTACTTAATTTTAACGGACTTACGAATATATGTTTAAAATCCTTAATCGTTTCTTCAACTGTTTTAACTCGTGTTTTTACTTTTTCAAGATATTCCTTTTCGATCAATCCGTATTTAACCCCATATTTTAGCAATCTCTCATCGGCATTATCTTGCCTGAGTATCAATCTGTATTCGGCTCTTGATGTAAACATTCTGTAAGGTTCGTTTGAAGCTTTTGTAGTAAGATCATCTATTAAAATGCCTATATATGATGTTTCTCTTCCCAATATCAACGGAGCTTGGGATTTTATACGAACCGAAGCATTGACCCCTGCGATTAAACCCTGAACAGCTGCCTCCTCATATCCGCTTGTTCCGTTAATTTGCCCTGCAAAATATAAATTCTTAACAATTTTACTTTCAAGTGTGTTCTTAAGCTCGGTAGATTCAATACAATCGTACTCTATTGCATATGCAGGCCTAATTATTTCAGCTTTTTTAAGTCCTGACAAAGTTCGATAAAACTGAATTTGAATATCAACAGGTAAGCTGGTTGAAAGACCATTTATATAATACTCATTTGTATGTATACCTTCGGGTTCAACAAAAACCACATGGCTTTCCCTGTTTTTAAACCTTACAATTTTATCTTCTATCGACGGACAGTATCTCGGACCAATCCCCTCTATTATTCCAGCATATAGTGGTGCTTTATCGAGATTATTTCTTATTATCTTATGTGTTTCAATATTTGTCCTTGTAATATAACATGGGACCTGGATAGGATTGAAATTTTCTGTTTTCATAGAAAAATGAATCGGGTTTTCATCACCATTTTGCTTATCCATCTCATCAAAATCAATAGATTTTCCATCAATTCTGGCAGGTGTCCCGGTTTTAAATCTTTTTATAGTATGCCCTATCAATTTTAATCTGTCTGACAAACCTGTAGATGCCGGTTCACCCAATCTACCAGCATTAAAATGTGTTAAACCTATATGGATTAACCCCTTCATAAATGTCCCTGTCGTAAATATACATGCCTTTGCTTCATAATACATACCCGTTTCAGAGACTACCCCTTTAAATACATTTTCTTCAATAATAATGTCCTGAATATTAGCTTGCTTGATATATAGATTGTCTATTTTTTCAAGTTCATTCCTAATCGTAATTCTATACATTATTTTATCTTCCTGAGCTCGTAATGACCATACAGCCGGCCCTTTTTTTCGGTTTAGCATTCTGAACTGAATGCCCTCTTTATCAGAGACTTTAGGCATCAATCCGCCAAGAGCATCCAATTCAAAAACCAATTGACTCTTTGCCAGTCCGCCAATAGAAGGATTGCATGACATATTTCCAATAAAATCGACATTAATCGAAAATAGCACTGTCTTCAAACCCATCTTGGCTGAAGCATAAGCAGCTTCTATGCCGGCATGACCACCACCGACTACAATAATATCAAATTTAAGGGAATCCTCATTCATTATTTTTTATGATATCCAACACTTCATCTTCATTCTTAGCCGAAATAAGGGATTCTCTTACCTCTTTAATTCTTATAAGGCGAGAAAGTTTAGCAAGTATTTTTATATATTCTTCGTTTTTATCATCAGGACCTACAAATAGAAAGAATAGAAAGACCTTCTTTTTATCAAGAGATTTAAAATCTATCCCTTTTTCGGATTTAGCAAAAACAAGGTGTAATTTGCTAACAGCGTTTGTTCTTGCATGCGGTAAACCCACATGTCTTCCTAATCCTGTAGTAGCAATGTTTTCCCTCTCAATCAATGTGTTAAATAGTGAATTTTTATCCTCTATTAATCCCTCTTCATAAAATCTGTCAGTCAACTCTCTTAAAATCTCTTCCTTATTATTCCCTTTTAAATTCATTATTATAAAATTCTGTTTTAGAAGCTCATTAAGCAAACACAAATCAAACCTCCAACAGTTTTAAATTGGGGACAGGGATTATACTATGATGCTTATTGTTTAATATATAATTTTCATATGCTGTTTTTGCAATCATAATTCCATTATCCGTACATAATTCGATAGGTGGGACATAGAATCCAATTTTATTTTCTAATGAAAA
>JAGLYS010000100.1 GCA_023132105.1 Caldifarciminota bacterium | reverse complement strand
CCCCGATTTTCGGAGAAATAATCGATATCGATTATGACGCAGGAAATGTAACGATAAGGAGACCTGCTGAAATTATCGAATTGGTATCGCACACATCGGGAATAGTGAAAAATATTATAGATAATCGAGGTGCATATATTGAATTCGAAGGTACGGTAATCAAGGGTAAATTTGGGTTTGGCGGTGAAAGATATGGAATATTAGGGAAAGATATAATTATCATAAACAAAAAACTTAGCAGGAAAGAATATGATCGATATAAAGACAAACTTAAAGGTATAATCACTTCGTCAATAGATGTAGGAGAATTTGAAGATATATTCGGGAATGATATCAAAAAAGGTATAAGTAGAGAAAAGAAAGGATTCCCAACAATTATTTTAATGACAGGATTTGGTGATATGAAAATCGACAATGAAACATTTAACCTGATTGAGAGCAATACGGGCAAATATATAATGGTTGATGGCAGAACTCAAATTAGAGCAGGTGTAAAAAGACCGGAAATTATAATCTTTTCATAAAACATTTGACATATTTACTCGTATATCTTATTAATATCTATTAAATAAAGGAGTTGGTATGAATCGTATTTTATTGTTTATTTTTATTCCGTTTCTTCTCGATGGTTTGACAATAACACATACAGATCAAAATATTAAAATAGATGGCAATTTGGAGGAAGCATGGTTAAAAGCTAAACCACTATCTAATTTTATACAATCATCCCCTGATGAGGGCAAACCTGCGACAGAGGACACCTATGTCTACTTATTAACCGATAACATAAACCTTTATGTCGCATTTCAATGCTATACAAATAATAGATATCCGGTAGAAAATATTCGGGGATGGGACAACGCATCAGGAGATTTGGTAACATTATACATCGATACATTCGGAGATAAAAGAACATGCTACTATTTCAATATTGCTGCATCAGGAACACAGGGGGATGGATTAGCATTACAGGGTGGAGTAGCTTTTGACAATAGCTGGGATGGTGTCTGGTTTGCAAAAACAAAAAGAACGGATTATGGATACTGTGTTGAAATGAAAATTCCACTAAAAGCAATTAAATATTCAAAATTCGACTGGGGTATACAATTCAGAAGATATATCCCTACGATAAATGAAACGGATTACTGGCAACCGGTACCGTCATTTCCCGGTTTTAGAATCACACAGTTTGCTCCGATTGATGGAATTAATTCTACTGTTAAAGGCAGATTTCTTGAAATTTATCCGGTAGGTTTGGTTAAATATAATGATAAAATAAACGGAAGTGCCGGACTTGATCTTGCATATAATCCAAGCTCCGAATTCGGTTTTAATATGACGGTAAATCCTGACTTTGCACAGATCGAAGCAGATCCGTTTCAGGTAAATTTATCGGAATATTCGATCTATCTCAGTGAAAAAAGGCCGTTTTTCCTTGAAGGACAAAATATGTTTAATATTAGACGAAGTAATAATTTTAATATAGGACCAGGTGCAATAAAGATTCTTTATACCAGAAATATTGGAAAAATAGTCGATGATACTATTGAGGTCCCCATAAGAGCAGGAGTAAAATTTACAACAAGAGGCAAAGGATTCGAAGGGGGAGCGATGTATGTAAATACCGGAGCAGCAAGGACAGAACCAATGGCACACTATATTGCCATCAGAGCAGCAAGAGATATTTTCGAGGGAGGTTTATTGGGTGTAACCTATACAGGCAAAGAGTCTGAACTTTCTCATACAAGAATTCTAACACTTGATGGAAACTATATGGGTAAATTCGGAGACATTACTTCACAATTTTCATATGCAGATTCTTCGGGCATAGAAGGTTTCGCCGGATATTTGAATTATCAAAAGCTAACAAACAAATATATGACCGGAGTATATATTAATCACCTTGATAGTAACTATAGAATTAATGAGGTCGGATATACGACTATGAAAGGGACTCAATTCGGAGCGGCATTTGCACCGATATTCCTTTCGCCTATAGAAAATATTCGATTATGTGGTTTCGGTTTGGGTGGAGGTATAACAAAAGATGCATGGGGTTCGAATTACTCAAAAGGTATATGGTTTTTTGAGTTTATAAATACAAGCAATAATTTGAATGAGAATGTTTCATTCAATATTTCGGACACATATGAAGATACATCCGGCGTAGAAATTCATTATACTGATTTTGGCATAAACGGAAGTGTAAATAGTGATTTTTCGAAAATAATTGCAGTAAGTATGTGGGGCAATCTTTCATATTCATTCAATTATATGGCTAATCATCTTGGTTATCAATTCTATAGTGGTGTTTATGCCGTATATAAACCATTGCCGAATTTATGGATGCAAAGTTCAATAAGCTATATAACATACTGGATTAATTATACAAATTTTAAAGATATTTTTAACGGAAAAAGAATAGAGGACAGTTATATAACTATATCACCATCTATCGGATATCATTTTTCAAGAAATCTTGAATTTGATATAAATAGTGAAATCGTATATTTGAAAAGTCTGGGAAAAGCATACAGGTATAGGATAAATCCTATTTTATCATATAATGTATCCCCAAAATCCTGGATATATTTTGTATACACAAGAACCGAAGTGTATGATTCAGATATAAACAAATTTATAACATCGGATCAGGGAATCGCATTAAAAATAAGATACCTTTTGTATATATAGAGTAGGTTAAAACATAGTGGATTAGCCCTACAATTTTCGATTTACGGTTCACGATTTACGCTCTCGTTAGCCCCCTTTATGTTTCTTCCACTTGAAAATAATTTAGTTATAGTTTAGAATGATTTTTTGATATAGGAGGAGGTATTCTATGAAATTAGTCCTAAATCGGATATACAACGGTTTTAAACTAATAGAAAAGAAAAATATCGATGAGATCAAATCAACGGCATGGACATTTGCTCACATTAAGAGTGGGGCTAAATTATTATATTTACAGAATGAGGATGACAATAAAGTATTTTCCATTGCTTTTAGAACTCCTCCAAAGGATAACAAAGGAATTCCTCATATACTTGAACATTCCGTCCTTTGTGGCTCTGTAAAATTTCCGACAAAGGAGCCATTTGTTGAATTGATTAAAGGTTCCCTTAATACATTTTTAAATGCTATGACATTTCCGGACAAGACAATGTATCCTGTGGCAAGTAGAAATAATAAGGATTTTTTGAACCTAATGAATGTTTATCTTGATGCTGTCTTTTACCCCAATATATATAACACTCCTGAAATATTTATGCAGGAAGGCTGGCATTATGAATTGGACAATAAGAATAGCGATATTTTTTATAAGGGTGTTGTTTACAATGAAATGAAAGGGGCATTTTCATCTCCCGAAACAACCATTAGAAGAATTAGTCAACAATCCCTTTTCAAAGATACGCCTTATGGTTATATATCAGGTGGAGATCCTGATGAAATTCCAAAACTATCCTACGAAGAGTTCATTGATTTTCACAAAACATATTATCACCCTTCCAATAGCTATATATATCTCTACGGGGATCTCGATATTATTGAACATTTGGATTTTATAGATAAAGAATATCTCAACAATTTCAGTAAAGAAACAATAAATTCAAATATTCCTTTACAGAAACCGTACAATAAAATGACAGAACTTGTAAGACCTTACCCGATATCATCCGACGAATCAGACAAGAATAAAACATTCCTCAGTTTGAATTATGTTATAGATAATGTATCGAATAGAGAATTGTGTATGGCATTTGATATTCTTACACATATTTTACTCGGAACACCTGCAGCTCCATTAAGGAAAGCCCTGCTTAAAAGTGGAATATGTAAAGATGTAATATATAATTTTAACAATTCACTATTGCAACCGACTTTTAGTATAATATTGATGAATTCCAATGAACATCACAAAGAGGATTTTAAAAATATCATTACCGAAACATTAAATCACTTGATTGATAAAGGAATAGATAAAAAACTAATTCAAGCATCTATTAACATCACAGAATTCAAATTAAGAGAAGCTGACTTTGAAGGACTCCCAAAAGGGATTATTTATAGCATTTTAAGTCTTAATAGCTGGTTATATGATAAAAATCCAACAACAGGCATTGAATATGAAAACACTTTGAAGAAAATAAAGAAATCATTGGAAACAAACTATTTCGAAAATCTAATAGAAAAATATATTCTAAAAAATACCCACTGCTCTCTTGTCACCTTAAAACCTGACAAGGCACTTGCTAAAAAAGAATCCGATAAAATTGAAAAATATCTTAATATTTATAAATCCAATTTAACGGATAGAGAATTAAACATATTGATAGAGCGAACAAAAACACTAAAGGAAATGCAAAACACTCCGGATTCATTGGAAGCTTTAACGACTATTCCATTGCTTTCATTGGATGATATTAAAAAGAAGATTGAAAAATTACCACTTGTTGAAAAGGTAGAAAACGATATAAAAATATTATTTCATCCTCAGTTTACAAGTGGAATTTCATATGTAAATTTGATTTTTGACTCAACAGCGGTTAATCAAGAACATATACCTTATATAGGATTGCTTGCTGATATTCTTGGCAAAATATGCACAAAAAAATATAATTATTCCAATCTTTCCAATGAAATCAATATCCATACAGGGGGAATTAATTTTACTACCGATCTTTTTATAGAAATAAATCCACCTTTCAAATACCATCCGAAATTTACTGTAAGTTCAAAAGCACTTACTTTTAGATTACCTGAACTTATTGATTTAATATTGGAAATCATAAACAATACCGATTTCAGCAATAGAAAGAGACTTAAAGAGATAGTTCAGGAGATAAAATCCCAGATAGAAATGGAAATAATGTCAAAAGGACATATTATAACTTCGGAAAGACTGGAATCATATATTTCACAGGATGGATATTATAATGAAATGATTGACGGTTTATCTTATTATAAATTTATATCTGAAATAGAAAATAGTTTTACGAATAGAGCAGATGAAATTATAGAAATATTAGAAACCGTATCCAATTTAATTTTCAACAAAAACAACCTGATTATAAGCTTTACTTCGGAAGAAGAAGACTATAAAAAATTTGGAAATGCAATCCATCTGCTTGACAGATCACTGAATAACGACAAATTAAAACATCATCATTATGAGTTTAAAACAGAGAAAAGGAATGAAGGGCTACTGACACAATCCAATGTTCAATATATAGCTAAAGGTTACAATTTTAGAGATCTTGGATTTAATTGGAAAGGCAGTATGCTTGTTTTAAAACTTATTCTCGGTACGGATTATCTATGGAATAGGGTACGGGTAGTGGG
>JAGLYS010000010.1 GCA_023132105.1 Caldifarciminota bacterium | reverse complement strand
TAAATTCGTGAATTAGTGGTGGTTTTCCCTCCCCTCTCTGTCATTCCTGTAAAAACAGGAATCTGCTCCCTATTCTCTATTTACTATTCTTCTCCTCTCCCTCTCGGCTGATGTCTGGCGTCTGATGTCTGATGTCTATTCCTCTTTATTCGTGTAATTCGTGGTTATCTCTCCCTTTTATTTGACATTATAAAACAAATAGCATAAAATACCTAAATAGTAAGAGTTAAGTTATAATAAAATACTTATAATATATTTTCAGGAGGTAGATATGAAAATCAAATTACCTGGAAGAGGTTTGACGGAAATAGACAATATAGTTTTTGACTTCAACGGTACATTGGCTAAGAATAGCAAATTAACGGATGATGCCAAAGATTTAATAGAAAAATTTCAAAATCTTATAAATATTTACATAGCAACAAATGATATATTCGGAAATGTAAAAGATGAATTAATGGATTTAAAAGTAAATATTATAAATGCAAAAACAGGGGCTGAGAAACTTGCATTTATAATGAAACTCGGATATACAAAAACAATTGCTGTAGGTAATGGAAACAATGATATATTGATGTTAAAAAAGGCGGTAGTCGGGATTTGTATAAATGGTTTGGACGGTACGACAACCGAGTGTATTTCCAATTCGAATATTGTTATAAATGATGTAGAAAACATAGCTAATTTACTGGAAAATGAGAACTTAATCTTATCAATATTACAAAAATGAACTATTGACTTTTTTAATATATTAATTATAATGGGGTAATTTCACAGGAGAGTAATATGTATAGAGAAATGGCAAAATCAAAGATACACAGAGGGACTATAACCGGAGCTAACTTAAATTATAGGGGAAGTATAACGCTAAGTGAAAATCTATGCAAATCCGCAGATTTGCTTGCAGGAGAGAAAGTCTCTGTAATCGATCTAAATAATGGTGAAAGGTTTGATACATATGTGATTATTGACGAGGAAAAAAACGGGGTTATTTGTATTAATGGAGGGGCTGCCAGAAAGGTTCATATTGGTGATAAATGTATCATTATATCATATGCATTATACAATGAAGAAGAGCTAAAGGCATATCGAATAAATATTATTCACTTAGATGAGAATAATAATATTTTGGAGTTATAGATGGAAAAACCTAATTTAAATCTAAATATGAAAAAGGAATATTTGAAAGGGGTTAAAAAAATTGCTGTAATGAGCGGTAAAGGTGGTGTTGGGAAATCGACAATTGCGGCTAATTTTGCCATATGGTTGTCTGAAATGATGAATGAAAAGGTCGGATTGATGGATATTGACATTACTGGACCGAATATTCCCAAACTACTTGGAATCGAAGATAAAAAATTAAATGTTGAAAATCAAAAAATAGTGCCTATTGCCGCAAGCAAAAATCTTTTTGTTATGTCTATGGCATTTCTGTTGCCTACAAAGGACTCTCCTGTTATATGGAGAGGGCCGCTAAAGATAAAAGCAGTTCAGCAATTTATTCAGGATGTTAAGTGGGAAGATATCAAATATATGATAATTGATCTTCCTCCGGGGACAGGGGACGAAGCATTAAGTATTGCCCAGGAAATGAAACCTCTTGATGCTGCTGTAATTGTATCGACTCCGCAAGAATTAGCAGTGCTTGATGTTAGAAAAAACATAACATTTGCCAATAAACTTGAAATACCTATAGCCGGTCTTGTTGAAAATATGAGTTATCTCATATGTCCGCATTGTGGAGAAAAAATCGAGATATTTAAGAAAGGCGCAATTTCAAAGACAACAAAAGATATGGATATTTCATTACTTGGAGAACTTCCCCTTGAACCTGTTGTTACCGAAACAAGCGATAAAGGGATATTTCATATAATCGAAAGCAAGGATTCTGATTTTTCAAAGTCATTTTTTGAAATTGCAAAAAAGATAAAGGAGTTTGTAGATAGTTGATAAGAGCGTGCTCGACAACATTGGTTAAAAATGTTCCTCTGGAAGAATCATTAAAATACTTTGAGGGGGTATTCCCTTTTATTGAGTTAAGGATTCAAGAAGGTCATTTTTTAGTAGATGATATAAAAAGAATAAAATATTTAAAACAAAAACTTAATAAAAAAAGGATAAAAGCTGTCTCCTTACATCAACCGATGAGAATTAAAGATAATATTATTGATATATCCTCAATGGATGAATGGGAAAGATTATATTCGTTAAGGGAAATCGAAAAAGCAGTTATTGCTGCTCAAATATTAAAAATTGACAGGTTGATAGTACATTCGTCAGCCAAAATTAATGAAGAGGAAAGATACAAAAGAGAAGAAAAACTTAAAGAATCCTTAATCGAATTAATTGAATTTGCAGATAAATATGGTATAAAACTCTACCTGGAGAATCTTTCCATGTATAAACTTGGTGATTCAATAGTATGGTTAGACAAATTGAGAAATGAATTCAATAATAAATTCGAAATATGTTTTGATACCGGACACTGGCTAATAGGGAAACAAAATCCTTTGGATATAAATAAATACAATCATTATCATATCCATGATAACAATGGGATATTCGATGAACATCTATTTCCTCATGATGGCATATTTCCATGGGATAAGCTCGAATTTTCCAATGGAGCAACTGTGGTATATGAACTGATGCCATCCGAGGTTCCGGGAAAAGAGATCGGAAGAATAAAGGATAATAAATTGTGATAATTTTGAAATCCAATAAAGAGATAGAAATTATGAGAAAAGCGAATAAAATCGTAGCAAATACATTTGTATATCTGAGAGATTATATAAAGCCGGGTGTTTCTACATACAAGCTTGATCAATTGGCTGAAGAGATTATAAGAAGGAACAATGCAGTTCCTAATTTCAAAGGTTATAATGGTTATCCATCTACACTTTGTGTGTCAATAAATGAAGAGATCGTTCATGGAATCCCATCGAAAAAGCGATTTTTGGAAGAGGGAGATATTGTAAGTCTGGATCTTGGTTGTAAATATAGAGGTTACAATGGAGATGCTGCGGTAACCATTCCTGTCGGGAATGTTACGGGAAAGGTGAGGAAATTTATAGAAGATACCAAACAATGTCTTATTGAAGGGATTAATAATGCGATATTTGGCAATAGATTAGGAGATATATCTCATGCAATTCAAGTATATGCCGAACAAAGAGGGTATAGTGTAATAAGAGAATATGTCGGACATGGTATAGGCAGAGATCTGCATGAAGCCCCGGAAATTCCCAATTTTGGCAAAGATGGTATGGGTCCAAGACTTAGAAAGGGAATGACAATCGCAATTGAACCGATGTTGTCAATGGGGGATTTTAAAGTAAAGGTACTTGATGATATGTGGACAGCTGTTACGGCGGATAGAAGCCTTGCCTGCCATTTTGAGCATTCGATTGCAATTACAGAGGGGAAACCGTATATCCTGAGTTTTCCCGATAATCCTGAAAATTGGTATAATTATTTTTAATAAGGAGGACTTATGGCAAAGAAGAAAGATAAGAAAAGCAAATTTGCCTACGAAAAGAAAAACGGATGGACACTTATTGACAAGAAGAGAGAAAAATCGATTTTTGACTTTAATAAAAAATACATAAACTATTTAAGTGTCTGTAAAACCGAAAGAGAGATTATTGACAATGCTGTGAAAGAAGCTACGAAAAGAGGATTTAAGGAGGGTAAAGGTAAAAAATTTTATATTGTCAATAGAGGAAAATCAGCTTGCTTTGTTGTTATTGGCAAGGAACCTATAGAAAACGGTGTAAGAATAATAGGTTCACATGTTGATTCTCCAAGACTTGATCTCAAGCAGAATCCAATGTATGAAGATATTGAATTGGCATTGCTTAAGACACATTACTATGGTGGTATAAAAAAATTTCAATGGGTTACAATACCTCTTGCAATCCATGGTATAATAATAAAAGCAAATGGTGAAAAAGTAAATATTAAAATCGGAGAAGATGAAAACGATCCTATTTTTACAATAACAGATATTCTTCCGCATCTTTCATATAAAGTTCAAGGTACAAAGAAAATAGGCGAAGCTATTCCGGGTGAAAATCTGAATATACTTATTGGAAGTATACCTGTAAAAGATAAGGATGAAAAAACAAAAGTAAAAGAGAATTTATTGAGTATCTTAAATAAAAAATATGGCATTATAGAGGAAGACTTCCTTAGTGCCGAGATTGAAATCGTTCCTGCGGGAAAAGCAAGAGATATTGGATTCGACAGAAGCCTTGTAGGTGGTTATGGTCATGATGACAGGGTTTGTGCTTTTACTAGTCTTGAAGCCCTATTTGATGCAAAAACACCCGCATATACTACGATAATATATTTCTCAGATAAAGAGGAAGTAGGCAGTGACGGAAATACAGGGGCAAAATCCAAATTTATTGAAGATGTAATACTTAAAACCATTGAAAATACGGGGTTAAAACCAACATATGCTCTTCTTAGAAAAGTGATTAACAATTCTCAAGCTCTTTCCTCCGATGTTAATGCTGCAATCGATCCGACATATAAATCCGTAAATGAGGTAAACAATGCCTGTAAGCTTAATTATGGTATTGTTTTAACAAAATATACAGGATCTGGAGGAAAGTACGGGGCTAATGATTGTCATGCCGAGTTTTTCGGAAAAATGAGAATAATGTTCAACAAGAGGAAGATTGTCTGGCAAACAGGTGAATTGGGAAAGGTAGATGAGGGTGGAGGTGGAACAATTGCCAAGTTCCTCGGAGAAGTTGGTATTGAAACAATCGATTGTGGGACACCCGTATTAAGTATGCACTCTCCGCTTGAAGTGGTAAGTAAATTCGATGTTTATGAAACATATAGAGGGTATTTGGCATTTATTGAAGAAAAATAGATTGTATAGTAAGAGAAGAGGGAAGTTTTTCTTTCCTATTCTTAAAATTTTATTTTTTCTGATTGAGATCCCTCTAGTTATTGGTTTTACATATTCTTTCTTTCTGGTTTTAAAAATTTACACTGATGTAACGGCTGAGAAAATGTTTTTTTTGGTTGGTATTTTCACCTTTATTACAATAAGATTGTTAATAGAAGGATTTACAAAACATTCATTTAGATTTATTGACAATTTCGAGCATGAGGTAACTCACATTGTATTCTCCTGGGCATTTCTAAAGAGGGTAAAAAAATTGGTTGTCACCGGAAAAGTCGGGGGTTCTGTCGAAGTGGAAGGGGATAATCTTATTACGAGACTTTCTCCCTATTTTTTCCCCCTTACATCGTTTGTTTTGCTTATTCCGTACCCATTCTTACAGATAGGATATAGAAAATTCGATCTGTTTCTCGTAGGTGTTGCATATGGAATTCACATTATAAGTACAATAAAGGATATCCATATTGATCAACCGGATTTAAAAAGGGGTGGATTTGTATTTTCAATGATGTTTGTAATACTTATGAATCTTATATTTGCCGGAATTTTATTTTCTATTCCTGTGGGTTCGCAACATGTTGGAGATTTTCTCATAACAGGTGTGGTAAGTATATTGGGAATGTTCTGAAAAGAGATATTGTCGTTTGAAAACATTAGGAATATTAGAGGAATATTATGAAAATACTATATTTTGTCATTGTTATGTGTATGATTATGTCGATTGGGTGTAAGAAAAATTATAACCATAAGCCGGGTGGCCCTTACTATTTCAAATGGAGTGTCAGCTATAAAGGATTTTATCCAACCGGTGAAATTACAAAAGATGAAGTCAAAATATTAATTGAAGATGGTTATGCATATACAATAGCTTTTTTTAATAATGATGGAAAGCCGGAAATAATGAAGAAATATCATAAGGGGGAAATGGTAAAGAAAATCGAACTTTATTATAAAGACAAAAAGCTAAGTAAGGTAATTATAATCGATAAGGAGGGGAATAAAACGATTAAAAATTATTAAATATTATACACAGAGAGGTGCTTTTTGTATTTTTCTTTACCCAAAAAAATCAACACATTAATGAATGATTTCAATTATAAATGGTTTATTGCCGGGGGATGGGCTATAGATCTATTTATTAATGAGAAAACAAGAGAACATAATGATATTGAAATAGGAATATTTCGAGATGATCAGGATAAATTATATCAATATTTTAAAAAATGGGATTTAAAAAAGGTTGTGAAGCACCAAAACGGATATTTAACAGAACCATTAGGAGAAAGTGAATATCTACAAATGCCTGTTCATGAAATTCACGGATACAATAATGATTCGGATATAAATGAAATCGAAATTTTGCTTAATGAAAAAGAGGGGAATAATTGGATTTATAGAAGGGAGCAAAGAATCAAGAGAGAAATCGATAAGGTTATACTCTTATCTTCTTTTGGTATTCCTATTCTGTGTCCCGAAATAGTTATATTATATAAATCCGCACATAATCGAGAAAAGGACAATAAGGATTTTGAGAATGTTTTAAATAAATTTTCAGAAAATCAAAGGGAATGGCTAAAAAATGCATTAATGATTTCCGCTCCTGAGCATGAATGGATAAACGAAATATAACCATATCAATCTATTTATTTGTAAAGTCATCGATTGCCTTATCGGTTTCCTGATTTCAGGATCATCTTTAAGGTAAATATCACCTCTATGCTTTTATAATTGATTATTTCTTTAATTTAGGTTATAATATAATGATATAAAAGATCTCAATGCTAACAGTTTCAGCAGTGTTTTTGCTGATTACTTGCTGGAGTCGGGAATAGCCTTGTGATATATACATAAATTGTTAGGTCATAAAAGTAGTAAGACTACAGATATCTATATTTTATGTAAAAAACAATGATGATTGAAAAGGAGTTTAAATTATGGAAAATTATTGCAATAATACATCTTTATTAATGTATTCAACAATTGACATTAATAAATCAATCTATTTAGGTGATAATAAATGAGAGCAAAAGCAATAGTATATTGTGAAAATCAATTCGGGAAGATGGATGGGAAGATAGCAAATGGACTTGTCAGGTACTCGAAGAAGTATGAAATAGTCGGTATTATTGACAGCTCAAAATCAGGTATGGACGCAGGGGAATATCTTGATGGAATAAAAAACGGGATACCGATATTCCATGACCTCGATGATGCTTTCGAGAAGTTAGAGGATCTTCCGGAATATTTCATATATGGTGTTGCACCCCTTGAGGCATTTCTTACAAAGGAACAGAGGAAGATAGTGTTTAAAGCCATAGAAAAGGGGATGAATATAGTGAACGGTCTTCAGGAGTTCTTTACCGAGGATGAAAAATTTATGCGAAGAGCAGAAGAATATAGTGTCAAAATATACGATATTAGAAAGCCCCCTGCAAAAAAGGATCTTCATCTCTTCTCCGGTCGCATTCTTAAAGTCAATATACCGATAATAGCCGTACTCGGTACAGATAGCGCAGTTGGAAAAAGAACCACTTCTTTACTACTTACGGAAGCATTGAAAAAAGAAGGCTTGAATGTTGCGTTTGTGGCAACTGGACAGACAGGATTGATTCAAGGCGCAAAGCATGGCGTTGCAATAGATGCTATTATCGAGGAATATATGACAGGGGAGATAGAAAATGCGGTTATGGAAGCATATGATATGGAACATCCGGACATAATCATAGTT
>JAGLYS010000001.1 GCA_023132105.1 Caldifarciminota bacterium | reverse complement strand
TTTAATTCCAGATCTTCTAATCGTATTGTCATTTCTTTGAATAGAATTTCCACAATTTCTTCTATGTTTGCTCTACTAAGTTGATTGAAATAGACTATTTCATCAAATCTGTTTAAAAATTCAGGACTATATTGCTCCTTAAGAACATTTTCCATTTTATTTTTAAAATCGGTCCCGGCAAGATCATCACTCTTGAACCCCATTGTAATTCCAGTTTTTACGAATTTCGTACCAATATTCGATGTAAGTATAATTATTGTATTTCTAAAATTTATTTTTCTTCCACTCGAGTCTTGAACAACCCCCTCATCGAGTATTTGCAGGAGTATACTATTGACCTCTTCATCAGCTTTTTCTATTTCATCAAAAAGTACAATCGAATAAGGTCTTCTTCTGATTTGAGTGGTAAGTTGCCCCCCTTCAGTATAACCGACATATCCCGGGGGAGCTCCTATCAATCTTGAAACACTAAATTTCTCACTATATTCACTCATATTTATTCTGATAAGAGCATCAAAATCTCCAAAAAGTATCTTTGCAAGAATCCTTGCAATCTGAGTTTTCCCTACCCCTGTCGGACCCATAAATATAAATGATCCTATAGGTCTTCTCGGATCTCGGAGCCCTGAATAATTTCTTCTTAGTGATCTTGAAATAACTTCTATTGCTTTATCCTGACCTATAATATATTTTCCCAACTCATTTTCAATGTTAATTAGTTTATTCCTTTCACTAACATTTATACTTGCAATTGGGATATGTGTCCATTGAGCTACAACAACTCTAATATCATTTTCATTAATAATTACTGTCCTTCTTCTGTTAATAGAACTAATTTTATTCTGTAATTTGATCTCTTTTTCTCTGCAAATAGATGCCTTTTTATAATCTCCATTACTAATTGCAGTTTCTTTCGATTTATGACTTTCCTCAACTTCATTTCTAAGTCTTTTTATCTTATCCATCGATAAACCATCATCGAATTGAAGGTTAGCTCTAGCGCCCGCTTCATCTACAACATCTATTGCTTTATCCGGTAAAAACCGGTCTTGAATATATCTTGCAGATAATTTTACCGAAGCAAGTATCGCTTCATCCGTATATTTTACATTATGAAATGATTCATACCTGTCTTGTAACCCTTTAAGGATTTCATATGTTTCTTTGATTGTCGTTTCCTCTACATCAATAGATTGAAACCTCCTTTCAAGTGCTCCGTCTCTCTCAATATATTTACGATATTCCTCAAAGGTTGTTGCTCCTATAACATGAATTTCTCCTCTTGATAGCGGAGGTTTAATCATATTAGCAACATCCATTGATCCTTCAGCTGCTCCAGCTCCGAGAATAGTATGTAATTCATCAATAAAAACAATCGTATCTGTTTTATCCTTTAATGCTTCGAATAAAACCTTCATTCTCCCTTCGAATTGCCCTCTATATTTCGTTCCGGCAATAAGGGATGTCAAATCAAGTTGCAATATCGTTTTATTCCTTATTTGACGAGGAACAATCCCTTCGATTATTCTTTCTGCAAGTCCTTCAACTATAGCCGTCTTTCCTACTCCGGGTTCTCCGATAAGAACAGGATTATTTTTCTTTCTTCTCGCAATTACCTGTATTAATCGTTCGATTTCTTCATTCCTTCCTATAATAGGGTCAAGTTTATCTTCTTCTGCAAGTTTGTTCAGGTTTCTTGTGAATTTTTCAAGAAATTTTTCCCCTCCTTCAGGAACTTGATCATCCTTTAATTCCCTTAATTCCTTCCTGCCAGTATCTTTTATTTTCTTTAACATTTCATAATTAACACCATAACCGGTAAAATACTCGTCAGTAAAACCACCTTTGATTTTAAACATACCTAAAAGAAGATGAATACCATATACACCCCTTGCGTTATCTTCCCTCGCTTCATTCTTTGCATACCAGAAAGAGGCTTTATAGGCATCGCTCTCTTTTAAATCTTTCCTTCTCACAATAATTGATTTCCGTTGAGTATTTTCAATATATGTTTTAATCTCATCCATACTTATACCCAACTGTTCAATGATTCTTATTCCTGAAGTTTGGTAATCTTCTACATCTTTTATAAATGCGAGTAAAAGATGTTGTTGATCTACAATCCTATTTCCCAATCTTATTGCTTCATCATAAGAAATTCTAATCAATCTTTTGACTGTTTCCGAATACCATAATTCCATATTATTCCTCTAATATTTTGTTTATATGACTTTTTCTTATTTGCATTATTTCTGAAGCAAAATCATGTTCATTCAATTTATATTTCATTTTAAGATATCTTGCTCCCGTTTCAAGTAAAATTCTTTTTGTTGCTTTTAGATCAATATCAGTAATCCAACCAAAAATTATTCCAAGCCGAAGTAAAGATATCGTTTGCAAAATTTCATTGTCTGACATCAATAATGCATCTTTAAATATTGCGTAATTCCTGATTATTTTGTCTTTGAATCTTAAATCATCTGTTAGATCTTGTCTGTTCCGCCGTTCACAACTAATAATTTCTTTTATAGCTTTTATCATATTATCTTTTATTTCATTCTCATCCATTCCAATTGTAATTCTATTTGAAATTTTATAAAAAGAAGTTGTTTCATACCCTTCATATGGAAATTTTTCAATCGATATTTTGAATTTTTTTATGATAGTATCAACGGAATCGAATTTGTTTTTATTTGATATGCCTGTTAAATCCAGTAAT